>JANPEN010000563.1:0-22822 GCA_031422955.1 Acidimicrobiia bacterium | reverse complement strand
CATTGCGTGGTGGTCGTGGCGGGCGGTGTTCCTGTTGGGCACCCCCATCCTCGCCGTCATGCTGGTGGTGGGGCCCCGCCTGCTGCCCGAGAGTCGGGGTCTGGCCAGCCGCGGCCGGCTCGATTTCGTGGGGGTCGCCCTCGGTACGTTCGGCGTGGCCGGCTTGGTCTTTTCGATCAGCCAGGCCGCCGCGCTGGGGATCACCCATCCGGCGGTGCTCGCCGCCTTGGCGGTTGGGGTGGTCGCCCCGCCCATCTTGTGGCAGCGTTGTCGCACCCATCCCGAGCCGCTGCTCAACCTCGACGTGCTGCGTCTGCGCACGGTGTGGTCCGCCAACCTGGCCAACCTTTTCCTGTCCGCCGCCGGCATGCCCATCTGGCTGGTGTGGCCGCTGTTCGTGACCAGGGTGTGGGGGTACGGGCCGTTGCAGACCGGCCTGGCCATCTCCGCCGGGCCCGCCAACAACTTCGTCTGGGCGACGATTGCCGGTCGGCTCAACGACCGCCATGGTCCTCGGTTGCTGATCTCGCTGGGCAGCTTGTTGCCGGTGGTGGGTGTGGTGTGGTTCGTGACCCAGTTAGGTGCTGAGCCCAACTATGTGCGGGAGCTGCTGCCAGGCATCCTGCTGTTCTCGGCCGGATTCGGCCTCACCTTCGGCCCGCTCAACACCGCCGCCCTGGTCGGGATACCGGAGGGTACGTTTGGTCAGGTCAACGCCGCCTTCAACACCGCCCGCCATCTGGCCGCCGCCCTGGGCACCGCTGCGGTGGTGGTCATTGTGGGCAACGGGGCTACCCCGGCCGCCTTCGACCTGGCCTTCGGGTTCCTCGGTGCCAACCTGTTGGCGGGCGCCGCCATCATCTGGTTCGTGTATCCGCACGCCGCGGCGCGTTCTGGTCGCTGAGGTCGCGCGGGTACGCGATTCGCCGGCCGATCCACGCGGGCCGCAATCGTCGCGGTCTTCGCTGTCCTACCCCCTGTGTACGGTGCGCTCGATGGTGATCGAAACCGCAAGGGATTAGTTTGTGTCTATGCCAGCGTTGGATGCCTTGGGTGAGGCCGTCCCAAACCCTGACGAGTTGAAGGTGCCCGAGAGCCCGCATCATCGGCGTGTCGCCGAAGCGATCGCCGCCGCCGTTCACTATCAGCTCGGTGCTGCGGTGGTCTGCTACCGAGACATGAACTGGTACCCACTCGACGGTGGCTCCGCCATCGCCCCCGACGTCATGGTGCTGCCGCCCGGCACCTTGGCAACTCGGGCCAAGTCCTACCGGCAGCCCGCTGACGGCCCGACCCCCTCCGTCGTCGTCGAAATCCCTTCCGACTCCGACTCTTTCGCGGCTTTTCGTACCAAGCTGCGGCGACTCCAGCACCTCGGCCCGGTGGTGTACGTGATCGTGGCCGAGGAGGGCTCGGCCGCGGTGTTGCGCCTCGGGGCGGGCGAGACCGAGCCGGTGTCGTGGAACGGACGACCGATGCAGGAGTTGGGCGGCGTGGTCGCCACCGTGGATCCGAACGCGGCGGGGATCACCTTGCATACCTCCGACGGTCTGAGTTTCGACAGTGCCGAGTCGTTGCAGTCGGAGCTCGTGGCCCGAGGAGCCGAGCTCGCAGCCCGAGCCGCCGCGCTCGAAGCCCGGCTGCGCTCGCTCGGCCTGGACCCCGACCTCGACCCCGACGGGCGCTGAGTGTCAGCCACGCGGGAAGATGCCAGAATTACATCAGCCGCGGTCACACCGGCAGTGACCGCTCCGATTGGGGAAACATGAAGCAGCTGTGGTTCCACCTCATGCCATACACCGATCTCCCGGACGATTTTCCGGAGCGGTATCCGAGCGTGTGGGTCGATATCGACAAGGGCCTGTTCGATCCGGTCAAAGCCCACGCCATGTACAACGACTTCCTGGACGAGGCCGAATACGCCGCTGAGCTGGGCTTCGACGGCATCTGCTTCAACGAGCACCATGCCAACGGCTACGGGCTCATGCCCTCACCCAACATCATCGGGGCCATGGTTGCCCGGCGTACCCGAGACGCCGCCATCGTCATCATGGGGGCGTCGTTGGCCTTGTACAACCCGCCGATACGGGTGGCGGAAGAGTTCGCCATGTTGGACCTGGTGTCCGGCGGCCGCCTCATCGCCGGCATGCCGGTGGGTTCCCCCATGGACACCGCATACTGCTACAGCACCAACCCTTCGAAGCTTCGTGAGATGTACTACGAGGCCCACGACATCATCATCAAGGCCTGGACCGCCGATAAGCCGTTCGACTGGAACGGTCGCCACTACAAGCTGGCCAACGTCAACGTGTGGCAGAAGCCCATCCAAGATCCGCATCCGGTGATCTGGATTCCCGGTGGCTCCTCGGTGGAGACCTGGGCCTGGTGCGCCGAGCAGGACTACCTGTACTCCTACCTCTCCTACTTCGGGTTCAAGGCGGCGCGGGCCACCATGAAGGGCTACTGGAACCGCATGGCCGAGCTGGGCAAGGACCTCAACCCCTTCCGGGCCGGCTTCCTGCAGTTCGTCGGTGTGGCCGACAGTCGCGAGCAGGCCATGGAGTTGTACCGCGAGCCGGCGGAGTACTTCTACAACACCTGCCTGCATCTCGATGCCCGTTGGGCGGTGGCCCCCGGCTACCAGTCCGAGCTGAACGCCCGCCTGCGCACCACCTCCATGGTGGAACGGGCGGCCAAGGAGGCGGCCGAGCGTCAGGCCAAGACCAAGGCGGACAAGAAGTCAGGCGATGCTGCGGCCATGGCTTCCTCGTCGAAGGTGACCATGGAAGAAATCGTCGAGCGGGGCTACGTGATCATCGGATCGCCCGACGAGGTGGCCGAACAGATCCGCCATCTGGCCACCGATCTCAACGTCGGCAACCTGATGATGCTCCTACAATTCGGCAACATGCCCAAAGACCTCGTCTACCATAATACCGAACGGTATGCCAAGGAGGTGGCCCCGCAGTTGTCCGGCCTCTTCGAGGATCAGTGGGAGAACCGTTGGTGGCCCAAAGCCCTGGGCGCCACCCAGCGCCAGCTGCCCCGAGTGGCGGGCCAGTGAGTACAACCAGCGATACCACCATCGTGCCAGTGGCCACTCCCAGCGACCTGCTCGCACGGATCGCGCCAGGCGTGACCGAGAGGTTGGTCAACTACGACGGACACACGTCACGGGTTTGGACCAAAGGCAGCGGCCCCACCGTGGGCGTGCTGGCCGGCCCCCTGGGCGTGCCCCGCTGGACCCCGTTCCTCGACGCCCTGGCCGCCACCCATACGGTCGTCGTGCCGTCCCTGCCCGGCTTCCCCGGCGGCGGAACCAGTTACGAGCGGCTCGATTCCATCGCAGACTGGGTGACCTGCACCCTAGATCTGCTCGAGGCCAGCGGCCTGGACGGTGCGGACTTGGTGGGCCATTCGGTGGGTGGTTCGCTGCTGGCCGAGGTAGCGGCGTTCTCGCGTGCCTCGGTGGCCCGTATGGTGCTGGTGGCACCCTACGGGCTCTACGACGAGGACAGTCCGCCGGCCAACATTTGGGCCATGCGTTCGGCCCAGGCCTACCCGACCATGACCGTGCAACCGTCACGGATCGGGGAGCAGACGGAGCTGCCCGAAGGCGGCGACCCGGTCGAGTGGCCCATCGAGATGCAGCGGGCGGTGGTGGCCGGCGCCCGGCTGTTCTGGCCGCTGTGCGATGTGGGCCTGGCCAAGCGCTTGCACCGCATCGTCGCCCCGACGTTGCTGGTGTGGGGGAGCGAGGACAAAGCGCTGGCTCCCAGCTACGCCAACCGGTTTGCTCAGGCAATGGGCGCAACCGGCACGGTCAGGATCATCGAGGGTGCCGGCCATCTGGTCGATCTCGATGCGCCTTCGCAGTTGGCGGCGGCCATCGCCGATCATTTGAGCTGACCCCCGCCACGGGGCCCAGGCCGCGTCGATTCGACCTCGGTTCGGCGCGGCCTGGGGGCCGGCCGCGCCGGCGGCTCGGACCTGGAAGAATGCGGCGATGCAATTGCAGATCGTGAATCCCACGGCTCCCGAGGCGGAGGTTGCTCTAGGCAGCGGCGGGCTGGCCCGCTTGGCCGGCTCCAGGGTCGGGGTGCTGGAGAACGGCAAACAACACGCCGAGCTCATCCTCACCTCCATCGCCCAGTTGCTCGGGCCCGACCACGGCGTGCAGCTAGTCACCGTGGTTCACAAGTCGGTGGCGGCGGCGGCGGACCCCGCGGTCATCGACGAGTTGGTTGAAAAGGCAGATTGGGTGCTGGTCGGCTCCGCCGATTGAGGCAGCTGCACGGCGTGGTGTATCCACGCCTCCGTTGAGCTGGAGAAGCGGGGCATCCCCACCGTCACCGTGGGTACTGACGCCTTCGAGCGGCTGGCCTCCCTGCAGTCCAAGGCCATGGGCCATCCCGATCTGACCGTGGTCGTCGTCGAACATCCCCTGGGCGGGATCCCACCCGACGAGGTCAGGGCCAAGGCCATGGTGGCGGCCCGAGCCGTGGTGGACCGCCTCGGGCCCCGGCTCTAGAGCCCGCCCTCACCTCTGAGCCCGCCTCACCACGAAGGATCACCTGTGAGCACCCCCACCCCCAACCCCACGACGCCCGCCCACCCGACCGATCTGGCGCTGGACGATTCGCTCGAGACCATCCACGAGTATTTCGAGGTGCGGGGTTGGAGTGACGGGCTGCCGTTCATCCCGCCTACCAGGGAACGGGTGCAGCGCTACGTGGAAAGCCTGGGCCGAGACGGCGACGAGGTGGTCTGTCGGCTCGCTCCCCGCAACGGGGAAGCCACCGTTGAACGCTTGGCCGCCAACGCCATCATGGCCGGTTGTCGGCTTGAGGACCTTCCCATTGTGCTGACCGCCGTGGAAGCGGTGGCCGCCCCCGAGTTCAACCTCAACGCCATGCAGTCCACCACCCATCCCACCGCCATCATGATCCTGATCAACGGGCCGGTGGCGGCCAAGCTGGCCATCCAGAGCGGGCCGGGCTGTTTCGGTCCGGGCTGGCGGCCCAACCTGACCATCGGCCGGGCGTTGCGTTTGGCCTTGTTCAACATCGGCGGCGGGTACCCCGGCGATGGGGACAGGGCCACCCAAGGCAACCCGGCCAAGATCGCCTTCTGCGTGGCCGAGAACGAGGCCGAAAGCCCCTGGGCCCCCTATCACGTCGAGCACGGTTTCGCCCCGGAAGATTCAGTGGTGAGCGTTATCGCCTGCGAGGGTCCCCACAACATCCAAGATCACTACAGCATCAGCGGCCACGGTGTGCTCACCACCGTGGCGGGCGCCCTCAGCCAGGCCGGCAGCAACAACATGCTGAGCAACTCCGGCTTTCCGGTCATCGCCTTTGGACCGGAGCATGCCCATCAAGTGGCGGTTTCGGGCTACAGCAAGGCCGACGTCAAGCAGTTCCTGTGGGAGAACGCTCGGTTCCCCATCGCCCGGCTCTCGGCAGAGTGGAACCTCGACGGGCGCTATGCGGACAGGGCTGAGGCCATCACCGGCCAGCGTCTGGAGGCGCCGGTGACCACCAAACCGGAGAACCTGCAGGTGATTGTGGCCGGCGGGCCGGGCAAGCATTCCTGCTGGATGCCCACCTTCGGGGGCGACACCCGCCCGGTGATGCGCCGTCTCGAGCGCTGAGCATTGGTGCCGGGAACCTCCCCGCCCGCCGCCGGTCCCGAAGCCGACACGCTGGCTCCCTTCGGCGCCCGCCTCGCCTCGGCGCTGGCGCCGTTCAGTCTCGGACTGGCGCAGGGAATCGGGGGCGAGGGGGAACCGCGGGACGATCACGGGTCGCCCCGTTGGGCGCTGGAGGTGGCCGGATTGGGCGACGGCCTGCCCGTGGTGGTGCCCAGCACAGCTCGCATCGAGGCGATGCTGGCTGGCCGCAACCCTTTGGCAGGGGCAGTGAGTCAGCCGCTGCCGATCGCCTTTACCGTGCCCACCTGGTGGGATGTGGCGGCCTGCGCGGTGCTGGCTGGCTGTGAGCCAGGAGTCCTCGGGGTGCTCGGCGCCGCCCTCGACGCGGTGGCGGATCCGGCTTTCAACCTGCTCGGGGTGCAGACCACCACCGGGGCGGCCTCGCCGCTGCTCATCGCGCACGGCCCGCTGGTCCCTCGGCTGGGGCTGCACGCAGGGTCGGGCGCCCTCGGCCCGGGCTGGCCGATCAACGCCACCTTGGGGCGGGCGCTGCGTTTGGCGTTACAGAACCTGGGCCTGGCTCGTCCCGGCGAGGTCGACATGGCCACCCACGGCCATCCCGGCAAGTTCAGTTGGCTGGTCGCCGAACATCAGGCGGCCAGCCCGTGGGAGCCGTTCTCGGTGTCCCGGGGCTTGGCGGCCGACGTCGACGCGCTCACCGTGGTGGCCGGGGTGGGCAACGTCGAGGTGGTGTTGCCGGTCACCACGCCCGAGGCGTTGGCCGCCAGGTTGGCCGTGGTGCTAGCTGCCCTAGCGGCCCCCGAAGCGGTCGTGTTGCTGCCCCCCGACGGTGCGCGTTTCTTGGATCGCCAGGGCTGGAATGGCCAGCGGTTGCAACAGGCGCTGGCCGATGGCGGCGTGGCCGGGCCGGTGCTGGTGGTTGTGACCGGCGGGGCCGGGGTAAAGGCCACGGTGGTGCCCGGTTGGGGTGGTCCCACCCGGTCTATTACCCGCCTGGTTCCCGGCGAGGAAGGGCGGCTGGCGTGACTGGGCGAAGCCTGGTTTTGGTCCACTCAGGACGAATCGACACCGAATCGGCGCGAGTTGGGGTGCTGGCCCGCCGAATCGGTAACGAATCGGCGCAATCGGTGCGGGAGCGACGTTGCCGTTTGATGTGATGGTGGTGGGAGGAGGGCCGGCGGGGGCCACTGCCGCCTGTTTCCTGGCTGATCGGCGTTGGCGGGTGGGTCTGGTCGATCCCCTCGGGGTGGGCGGTCGGCTGATCAACGTCGATGAATTGACCGACGAGATCGGCCTGCCCACCGGCACTGCCGGCTGGGATCTCGCCGCTTCGTTGGGCGAGCAGGTCATGGCCGCCGGGGTGGAGATCATCTTTGGCCGGCTCGAGGGCCTCCACCGCCACCCCGACGGCGCGGCTGAGGAGGCCGTCGGCGTAACTGGGGTGGACGGAGCGACCGGGGCGGCTGCGGAGTCGAGCCGGGCCGGGTTGAACGCCCTTTGGCGGCTGCAGATCGAGGCCACCACCTACCACGCCGACACGGTGTTGATCGCCACCGGGTCTCGGCCCGTCCCGCTGCCCGGTGACGAGCAGGGCGCTTTGTTGGGTCGGGGTGTGTCCTACTGCGCGGTATGTGATGGGGGGCTGTTCGCCGGTCGAAGGGTGGCGGTCATCGGAGGCGGCGATATCGCCCTGGCCGAGGCGATGACGTTGGCCGCCCAGGCGAGGGAGGTCGTGCTGTTGTTTCCCCAGACGGTTGCGCCAGGGGCGGCGAGCCGGTTGGAAGCGCTGCAGGCCCGGCCCAACGTGTCCTTCCTGTCGGGGGCGACCCTGCTCGAGGTGGCCCGCCTGGCCGATGCCGCCCCACCGGGCAGCAGCCTCCAGCTCCGTTACCTCGACCACAGGGACGGGAACCACAAGCACCTGGCCGTGGACGGCGTGTTCGGCGCCCACCAGGAACAGCCCAACAGCGAGGCGTTGTCCGGCCTGGTCGGGGTGGACAGCCACGGCTTCGTGATCACCGACGACGGCTTCGCCTGCCCCGGCTGGCCCGGGTTGTTCGCGGCAGGAGAGGTCCGTCGCGGCGCAGCCCCGTACGTAACCGCAGCCAGGGGCGAGGGCCTGGCCGCGGCGGCCGCCATGCACGCGTTGCTGCAATCCCACCGACGCAACCGCGGCGATCGTTAAGATCCCCGAGCCATGCCGGCGGCGCTTGCGTCGACCGGTCTAGAACAGCGTTATCTGGGGGATGAGTTCAATGAGCGACGTCGAGATCATTGCCGAAGGGTTGGCTTTTCCCGAGGGTCCCATCGCCCTACCTGACGGCAGCGTGATCCTGGTGGAGATCGCCGCCGGCCGCTTGAGCCGGGTGCTGCCCAACGGGTCAGTGGAGGTGGTAGCAGAAACCGGTGGTGGCCCCAACGGCGCCGCCTACGGGCCAGACGGCCGGATCTATGTGTGCAACAACGGCGGTTTCGACACCGAGATGCGCAACGGGAAGCTACGCATAGCGGAGACCCTGAACAACTACGTGGGCGGCTCGATCCAGGCGGTCGACGTCGACACCGGCAAGGTCGAAACCCTCTACACCGAGGTCGACGGCGTGGCCCTCAACGGCCCCAACGACTTGGTCTTTGATCGTACCGGCGGTTTCTGGTTCACCGATCACGGTAAGACCAGGGCGCGATCCGTGGATCGGGGCGGGCTGTACTACGCCAAGGCCGACGGGTCCGAGGTCCGAGAGGTGATCTTCCCCATCGAGGGCCCGAATGGGGTTGGGCTCTCCCCCGACGAGGACGTGGTCTACGTGGCTGAGACCCACACCGGCCGGGTGCGGCGATGGGCGCTCAAGGGCCCCGGCCAACTGGAGGCGGCTTTCGGCAAGTCGACGCGGGGCGAGCTGGTCGCTGGGCTGCCCGGCGAGCAACTGCTGGACAGCTTGGCCATCGATTCGGCCGGTCACGTCTGCGTGGCCACCATCCGCAACGGTGGCATCACCGACATCGACCCCGCCGACGGTTCCAGCGTGCACCTTCCCACCGGGGACGTGTTGACCACCAACATCTGTTTCGGCGGCGAAGATATGCGCACCGCCTACATCACCGGCTCGTTGTCGGGCACCCTCCGCAAGCTCACCTGGCCGCGCCCGGGGCTGCGCCTCAACTTCAACCCGTACTGAGCAGTATGGGTGGCTGGATGTTCAGGTGGGCTGGACGGGCGGCGTGGTCTCGCTGAAGCGGACCCAGGCCTGTTCGTCGCTGACGCCCATGATCCGATCGTACACACCGGGCGGGTAAGCCAGGGTGGGCTTGGTGGGGTCGAAGGGCGGCTGGGCCACGGGATGGGCTGGTCGGGTGAAATCGGCCGGGCTGCGCAAGCGAGCCTCTTCCTCGGAGGAGATGCCGCACAGTTCGACCACCTCAGGATCGACCCAGGCGCTGGCATCAATGCCGGCCCCACAGCTAGCTTCCAGCACCAAGCCTTCCGGCCCGGCGAAGTACATGGAGCGGATCATGCCGTGGTCGATCGGCCCCAGCACGGCTACACCCCGAGAGCGAATGCGGTCACGCAACGCCAGCAGGTCTTCGAAGCTGTCCATGTGGAAGGACACGTGTTGCATGGTTCCCGCCGTGGTGGTGCCGGTGGGGTTGCCGGCGTGGGTGACCCCCTGCTCGAAATCCTTCGGGTTCTTCGGGCTTTGCACGAAGGCGACGTAGCTCTCGGGAGCGAGCTCGACGAAGCCGTGGAAGGTATCGGCCACCCCATGCATCCAATACAGCGCCTTCAACGGACAGCCCAGCACATCGGAGAAGAACTCCAGTTGCGCCTTCATGTCGTTGGTAGAGATGGCGAGATGGTTCACGCCTCTGGGATGCAGTGCCATTACCGTGCCTCGATAGCCTTTCTTCGTTCACCTGAAAAGTGAGCCAGAACGCGATGGTAGCGGCGCCCGGGTTATTAGTCGGTCAGCAGCGCATTGCGCAGCGCGTTGATGCCAGCCGCGTTCACTCCGATGACCGCGGCCGCCCCCGACCAGCTGCCGTAGGTGTCATGGATGGCGGCCACGAACCCCACTACCGCCTCGGTCGGAGCCTGGAAACTGGCCGGCGGTCGGTTGGCCAGGATTCGCTCGGCGTCGGGGCGGGCCCGGATCTTCTCCAAGGCCCGGACCATGTTGGCCTGGGAGAGGGCATAGTCAGCCACGATGGTGGCGTCGTCGGCGCCCAGCACCCCGAGCAGGATCGCCGCCAGGATCCCGGTGCGGTCCTTACCGGCCGCGCAGTGGAAGACCACGGGATGCATGGCGGGGTCCGCCACCAGCCGAAAGGCCTCAGCCAAGGGGCCGGCACCCCGCTCGAACATCTTGAGGTAGCCCTTGGCCGCCGGGGGCCGTTCTTCGGAGGCAATACGCGCCATGCGGGTTTCATCCACCATCGGCAGATGAAACCGCTGGGCACCCACCAGCGCCATACGGGCGGCGTAGTCGGCGTTGCCGCCGCCTTCCCGGTGGCCGTACTCGAAGCCGGCGCGCAGGTCGATGACGCTGCGCAGTCCCACCTCGTCACGCAGCAAAACAACATCAGCGTCGGTGAGGCGCAGCGCGTCGGAGCGGAACACCCGTCGCCAGCGCAGCTGACGGCCCTCCGTTGTGGTGTAGCCGCCAAGGTCGCGGAAATTGCTTGGCCCCGCGAGGCCAGGATCACGATGCATCACCATGAAGGCTGCCCGCTCGGCTCTGTTCGAGCAAGATGCCAGGCGGTACCGGCGAGCCGCTCGGGTTCGGCTGCCCTACGATCAGGGCGCGACGGTGCTGAGGCCGGCGCCGCCCAGGGGGAGATTGACATGCGTAACGGATTCAAGATTGTTGACAGCGACGCCCACATGATGGAGCCCGAGTGGCTGTGGGAGCGCTACACGGAGCCGGAGTTCAACGAGCGGGCCCCCCGCATGGGCGCAGCGCCGGACGGCGGTCGGCGCACCTTCTTGGTGGAGGGGGAATCCTTCACCCGAGAAAAGGGCCCCTACCCCATGGCCGCGCCGGCGTTCCTCAACGCCGCCCACAACGCCATGGAACGCTTCGACCGGGTCCGCTCCACCGGCTATTCGGCCGCGGCTCGTCTGGCCGATATGGACGAGCAGGGGGTCGATATCCAGGTGCTCTATCCGACCCATGCCGGCCAGATGCTCGGTCGCGACTTTCGCGACACGAAGCTGTTGGCCGCCTGTGTGCGGGCGTACAACAACTGGGCGTGCGAGTACGCCTCGGCCTCCCCCCAGCGGTTGCGGTGGGCGGCCGCGCTGCCCATGCAAGACATAGACGCCGCGCTGGTCGAGGCCCGCCGGGCCTCGGAGATGGGCTGCGTTGGTTACTACATGCGGCCCAACCCGGTGGGAGGGCGGGCGCTTTGGCACGGGGACTACGACCCGCTGTGGGCGGTCATCGAGGCAACCGGAAAGCCGGTCTCGACCCACGATTCTGCCTCCTCGTCGGTTCCCTCCTTCGGGGACCGCATGGACACCCACACCGCCGGGCACATCCTGTCCCACCCCTTCGAGGCCATGGCGGCCATGGCCGGGCTCATCTGGTTCGGCGTTTTCGAACGCTTCCCTGCCCTCAAGGTCGTGCATGTGGAAGGCGACGGTGGATGGGCGCCCTATTGGCTGCAGCGCATGGAACAACACTGGGACTTCAGCGGTAACGCCGAGCACGAGTACCTGACCCGCCGTCCGACGGAGTACTTCCGTAGCAACATCTGCGTTGCCTTCCGCGGCGACGAGCCGACCATGAAGGCAGCGGTGGAGCTGGTGGGCGACGACAACTTCTCCTGGGACACCGACTATCCCCACCCCGACGGAACCTTCCCGTGGGGCATCCAAGCCATGTTGGACCAACCCCTGTCCGAGGAATCCAAACGAAAGATGTTTTGGGACAACCCGGCTCGGGTGTTCAACCTAACCGAACCATTGGTGTAAAGATAATTACAGGTTCCTAACATGACGCTTTTTAACCTGTATGCTCACATCCTGGTTTGCCCGTCAGACCGCTCGTCGTTGGTCGAAGTGGGGCCTGAGGGCCAGCTCGGCTGTCCTGTTTGTTCCACCGTATTCCCCGTCGAGGGTGGGGTGGTGCGCCTGTTGCCTCCGGAGCAGTTGGGTGCAGAGAGTCTTCGTCAGCAAGCCGCCTGGGACGACCAGGCTGATGACTACGACACCTGGAACCAGGGCTACGCCGACCGGGTCGAGGTGGCCCCCACGGTGGCCCCGCTGGCGGGCTGCGCCGGCCCGGTGTTGGACCTAGGGGCGGGTACGGGGCGAATGACCGAGCGGCTGACTCGTCTGACCGGGCAACCAACCCTGGCCCTGGACTACAGCCTGGCGTCCTTGCAGCGGCTGGTGCGGCGCTGCGAAGGTCTGCCCGTTGTCGCCGTGCAAGCCGATGCTCGGACGTTGCCCCTGGCCGATAACACCATCCACGGCGCGGTGGCGGCTGGCCTCGTGCCAGTGCTGCGGGTAGGGGATCGCGGCCTGCTCCTCAAGGAGCTCGCCCGGGTGCTTCGTTCAGGAGCACCGCTCTCTATCTCCACTCTCAACTACAACCTGATGTATAGGCTGTGGCGATGGCGGGGTAATGCGGGGGCCAAGGAGGGCGAGCATCTGCATGGGGAGAGTTACTATGTGCGAATGACGCCAGACGAGTTCCGAGCGGAGCTGGAGGCGGATTTCGAGGTCGAATCCATCCGGGGGATCCGAAACATACCTGGCCGTACGTTAGACTCGGCGCTGGCCAAGGTGCCTGGTGTTGGCAAGGTCAAGCCGTTGGCGAGCCCCATGATCAACTACGGCTACCGGCTCGACCTGGCGCTGGGGGCCACGCCGCTGTCTCGTGGGACCGGCTTCTTGTTGTTGGCTCAGGTCCGCAAACGCTGACCCGGGGACCCGGGGACCCGGACAACAGCCACGCAGCATCCCGACGGGGAGATGTCCTCGGCATGTGATGGAAAACCGCCCAAGTCTGCCCTGAGGTCGCTTCGGTGCTCGCTTCCGTGCTTGAGTTGCGCATCGGCCGTCTGGCCGATGACCGAGACACCGACGGGCAAGGAGGTGGACAACTTGTTGAACGAGCGCGACGGTTTGCGCCACGTCCTCGGCGCTGACGCAACCACGGTGGCCTACGAGGTGGCGGGGGCCACGGGGCATGGGGCCACCGCGGTGCCGATCGTGTGCCTGCACGGCAGTCTTTCCAACCGGTTCGCCTTTCGTAAGGTCCGACCAGTGCTGGCTGGCTTTGGTCGAGGCCTGGTGCTCACCGTGTTGCGAGGCCACGATGAACCCGGCACCGCCCGGCCCGGAGAGGACCTATCGGGGGCAGGAGTTTTCCAGGCGGACCCAGGGGTCTTTCCCGAGAACTATGGCTTGGCTTCCACCGAGGTGGCCGATCTGCTGGCGGTACTGGACAACGAAGAGCTCGAGCGGGTGGACGTGGTGGCGCATTCCACCGGCGGTGCGGTCGCCGTGGCCCTGGCCGTCCGTCACCCTCAACGGGTCAGGCGGCTGGTTCTCATCGAACCAACGCTGTTGCCGCTGTTGGAAGGTGAGATGGCGGAACGGGTGGGCGTGGACACCGCCGCCATCGTGGCCGCCGCCGTTGGGGGCGAGGAGATCGACGCCCTGAGCCGACTGCTGGACTTCATCGGCGGGACAGCCTGGAGGGCTTCGGAGAAATCGGACCGGCAACGTGTGCTCCAGTCCTTGAGCCCGCTTGCGCCCCTTGTCGGCCCCCACGTGCGGGCCCTGGCCTGCCTTGCGGTAACCGCCGCCGATGTGGCGTCGCTGGCGGCGCCGACGCTGTTGATGTACGGCGAGCAAAGCGCCTACTTCGAAGCATCCATCGCCGCCCGAGTCGCCCAGATCCGTCCCGACCTCGGCCAACTGCACATCGCGGAGGCCGGCCACAACGCTCATCTGGAACGCCCGGACGTGGTCGGTCCGGCCGCTGCAGCTTTCCTCGACCAGTAGCGCAACGCGATCGGCAGGCGCGTCAGTGGTGCGCCAGGCCCCTGGCGACGGATACTGGCGCCAACGCGATGTGATCGAGCGCGCCGCGGGATAGACGGGGACGAGAGGGAGCTGGCTGTGAGAGCTGTCGTGTGTAAGGCCTTTGGACCGCCGGAGAACTTGGTGGTGGAAGAGGTTGCCGATCCAACGCCGGGCCCTGGCCAGGTGCTGGTCGAGGTCAAGGCCTCGGCGGTGACCTTTCCTGACACCTTGATGTTGGAGGACAAGTACCAGTACAAGGCGGCGCCGCCGTACGTACCCGGTGGTGAGGTGGCCGGCGTGGTCGCCGCCCTGGGCGAGGGCGTGGACAGCCTCAAGGTCGGGGACCGCATCGTCGGGGGGCTGGGCGTGCTCGGTGGTTTTGCCGAGTTGGCTGTGGTGCCGGCGGCCGGGGCCCGGGTCCTGCCCGACAACGTCGGCTTCGCTGAATCGACCGGTCTCAACTACGCCTACGGCACCAGCCTTTACGGGCTCAAGTATCGGGGTGATCTCAAAGCGGGCGAGTCCTTGCTGGTGCTGGGAGCAGGTGGAAACGTCGGACTATCCGCGGTGGAGTTGGGCAAGTTGATGGGGGCCAGGGTGATCGCAGCGGCTTCGAGCGAGGAGAAGCTCGATCTGTGTCGCCAGCGCGGGGCCGATGAGACCATCAACTACGCCACCGAGAACCTCAAGGACCGGGCCAAGGAGCTGACCAACGGCCAGGGCGTCGACGTGATCTACGACTGCGTCGGGGGCGCCTACGCGGAGGCCTCGCTACGCGCCATCGGATGGGAGGGGCGGTTCCTGGTCATTGGCTTCACCGCGGGAATTCCTTCCATCCCGTTGAATCTCACCTTGCTCAAGAGCTGCCAAATCGTCGGGGTGTTCTACGGGGCCATGACCGCTCGGGATCCCATCCTGCGTGACAAGGTGGCCAGCGAACTCATCGAGCTGACCGCCTCGGGCAAGTTGCGTCCCCATGTTTCGGGCCGGTTCCCGCTGGAGGGGGCCGGCCAGGCCCTACGCAGCCTCATGGACCGCAAGGCCCTCGGCAAGGTCGTTATCGAGCCGTAGGCGAGGGTCAGCGCTGCCAGCCCTCCCAGTGGATGACTTCTTCCACGGGGCGACGATTGACAGGTCCGTGGGCGCGATCGGGCCAGCCAATGGGGATCAAGGCGGCCATGCGCACCTCATCAGGAATGGCCAGGGTCGAGCGCACCACGTGCTCGGCCCTGCGCTGAAAGGTGGTGAAGGTGGCTCCCAGCCCTAAGGCCCTGGCTGCCACGATGAGGTTCTGGGCGGCGGGATAGCAGGCCGACCAGATCATCAACTCATCGGGGCTGGCCGGCGGGTACACGTTGGAACCGCACACCAGCACCAGCACCGGAGCTGTGGCCAGGGCGTTGGCCAGGGCCTTCGCTCCGGTGAGCATCAGCCGGACCGAACGCTCCGCTTGCGGCCCAGGATCACGGATGAGGCCAGACATCGCATCGGAGATGGCGCCCCCGATCCGGGCCTTTTTGTCAGCGTCGGTGACCACGATGAACTCCCAGGCCTGGCTGTTGCCGGGGCTGGAGGCTCGAGTGGCCGCCCACACCAGCCGCTCGATCAGCTCCGGCGCGACCGGGTCTGGTTTCAGATAGCGGATTGCCCGCGCGGTTCCCATGGCTTCAAAGACGTCCATCACGACGGACCCTAGGCCAGGTAGTACCGTCACGCGGCAGTGACGGAGAGCGAAGGACGTGCGGCGGAGGTTGAGGCCCAGAAGTGGCGGGCCTTCATCGCTATTGCCATTTCCTTCGTGACCATGGTGTTCAGCATGACCATGGTGTTCGTGGCCCTGTCCGCCATCGCCGACGATTTCGGGGTCACCCTGCGGGCGGTCAGCTGGGTGGTCATCGTGCAGTCCCTCGTCATCAGCGCGCTGATGATGCCGATGGGACGCATCGCCGACATGGTCGGACGGCGCCGGGTCCATCTGGTCGGTTTGGTGTTGTTCGCGGCGGGTTCGTTGGCGGTGGTGCTGGCGCCCACCTTCGAGCTGATGATCGCGGCCCGGGTGGTCATGGCCGTCGGTAACGCCATGGGCCAAGCGGTGGGCACGGCCATGATCGTGGCGGTTTTCCCGGCGAATGAACGGGGTAAGGCCCTCGGCAGCCAAACCTCGGTGGTGGCCATCGGCGCGGCTATGGGGCCCATCGTGGCTGGTTTCGTGCTCCAGGCCCTGCCCTGGGAGGCGCTGTTCCTGATGTTGCTGCCCCCGCTGCTGGTTGCCTTCGTGGCCGGCTACCGCTACCTCGATGAGGCGGTGGTTAGCGGCTCCGGTGCCGGTGCCGGCCAGGCCCGACCCGATTTCGATTGGGGTGGCGCCACGTTGTCGGCTCTGGCCATCACCGCCTTGGTGCTTACCGTCAGCAACCCCCTGGCCGTGGGCTGGACCTCTCCGACCATGGTCGTTTCGGTGGCTGCCATCGCGGTGTTGACCGCGGCCTTCGTTTCGTGGGAGCTGCGGCAGCCAGAACCGATGTTGCAACTGCGGTTCTTCACCAGCTCCACGTTCTCCATGGCCGTCACCGCCCGGACCCTCGGTTTCGTCGGTTCCACGGCGGTGATGTTCTTGATGCCCTTCTACTTGCTCAGCGTGCTGGGGTTGCGAGAGGCCAGCACGGGGGCGGTGCTGTTTCTCACCTCTCTGGGGATGGGTTTGGCGGCCAACCAGGCCGGGCGAAGCTCAGACCGTTTCGGCGAGCGCCCGCTTTTCGTGGCCGGCTTCGCCATCCACGCTTTCACCCTGGCTGGCCTGGCGCTGCTGGGCCGGGAGGTGGCGTTGTGGGTGGTGATGGCGCTGCTGTTCGGCAACGGCGTGGCCCTGGGGCTATGGAACGTGCCCAACGGCAGCGCCATCCTCGGTGCGGTGCCCAGTGAGCATCTCGGCGTGGTCGGCGCCTTCATGAACCTCACCCGTAACCTGGGCAACGTGTTAGGCCAGGCACTGGCCTCCGCGGTGGTGGTGGGCGTGATGGCGGCCAGAGGTTTCGACATCCCCCTGTCCAAGATCGGGACAAACCCGGCGGCAGTAACTGCGTTCTTGCACGGCTGGCGCATCGCCTACGCCGCGGTCACCGTGTTGTCGGTCCTGGCGCTGGCGCTGGCCTGGCTGACCCGGCCAACGCCGGGCTCGCTGCCGCCGCCGCTGGCCCCCCTCCCCGCCTCGGCCGCAGTGGGGGTCAGGCCCCGGCCGACCTGAACGCGCACATCTCCGTGCTTTCGTTGGCATGGCCTTGGCGAAGCTCGGTAGACAAGCCGTTTCGAGCCCGTTCGGCGGGGCCGACCTACGGTTCAGCACGCCTCCTCGGTGACCCCGATCGAGCTGGAGGAACGGCGGCGGGTTCGAGACGTCATCCGCCTGGGACGGGTAAAACACATCGAACCCGCGAAGATGGTACTGGCAGTCGACGTAGAGCGTGTCCGCCGCACTGGGACCTGTGCCCCGTTCCCAAGCCATGATCAACGAACGCGAGTGGACGAAAGACAAGGCCCTCCGCGCTTGGCTGAGCGTGCCGTGGTTGAGGCCGGCGGATTGCGAGCTCGCCGCGGTCGCCGTTTCGGTGGTGGATACTGGAACCATGCCAGCTCCCACCCCCAGCGGCCGTCTCCTAGAGCGCCGGGCGCTCGTAACGATGGCGGACCGTTACACCGGTCCCGCCGTCGTCGAGCGACTCACCGCCGAAGGCGCCGCAGTCATCGCCGACGCCGGACGATACCGCGACGCGGAGGAACCCGCCCGAGTCGTCGCGGCGGCGGGCCGCATCGACATTCTGGTGGTGAATCTCATGGCGAAATGGGTGCCGACTCGGGCCGTGGAAACGAACGACGAGCAGTGGATGGCCATGTTCGACGCCTTGGTTCACCCCTTGATGCGCTTCGTGCGGGCCGTGTTGCCCCAGATGATCGAACGTCGATCCGGCAAGATCATTGTGGTGACCAGCGCGGCCCCTCTGCGGGCGATGCCGAAGTCGGGGGCGTACAGCACCGCGAGAGGCGCACAGAACGCCTATGTTCGTGCCGTTGGCGCTGAGGTAGCGCCACACAATGTGCAACTCAATGCCATAGCCCAGGCCTACGTGGAGAGCGTGGACGCCTTCCAACGCGACACCTGGGAGACGGAGGCGATGCAACGCCAACTCCGCCAGGTGCCGGCCGCCCGCATCGCTCATGCCTGGGAACAGGCGGAGCTCGTCACCTTTCTGGCCTCCAACTCAAGCGACTTTATCGCCGGCCAAGTCATCCCTTTCGCCGGTGGGTGGGTGACCACCAGCTGAAGCCGCCTGGCGCGACCAATGCTAAAGTAGGCGGCTCAGCCCCAGCCGGACAGGCGGACCAGCGCGGTGGTGCATGCGGCGATGACCACCACCACGCCCATGGGGACCCGCCGCAGCGAGAGCACCGCGGCCAACCCCACGCCAATGGCTCTGGCGTCGAGCACCACGCTGGTTCGGGTGGTGAGGGTTTGCACCGCCACCACCGCGGCGACGATGGACAGGGGCATGAGCAACAGCACCCGGGTGGCCCTGGTGCTGCGGGCCAAGAGCCCCCCCAAGGCGAAGCCCCCGATCATGCGCAGGGCGAACACGCCCACCAGGAACAGCAAGACGCCAAGAGCACTCACTGCTTGGATCCCCATGGGCGGGCCGGGGCGGCCAGCGCCACCAGCGAGGCCCCGGCGGCGATGAGCACAGGCACGCCCGAGGGCAGCACGGGCGTCAGGGCAATGGCGGCTACCGCCCCCAAAACCACGGCGACGGCGCTGTCCTGGCGCCGCAGCCCGTTGACCACCGCGCCCACGAAGGAGGCTGGGAACACCGCATCGAGCCCGATTCGTTGGGTGTCCCCAACGATGTCGCCCAGACCCAAGCCCAGCGCAGAACCAATAACCCAGCCGGCCGAGGTGCACAGCGCCAGTTGCCAAAAGGCCCGACGAGCCGCCCGCTCGCCGTTGGGGGCATTGTCGATGGCGGCGGCCACGGCCACCTCGGAGGCGAGGTGGGCCACCCCAATGCGTTCCCACCATGGCGCCTTCCACCGTCCGGTCATGCTCATGGCCAACAGCCCGAAGCGGGAACTGACCAGCATGGCCGCCACCAGGGCGGGGGTCATACCGCCTCCGGTGGCGATGACGGAGGCGTAGGCCACCTCCCCGGTTCCCGAGTAGGCGAACATGCAACCGGCCATGATGACCCAACCCGAAGTGCCCACGTCCTGCATGATCGAGGTCACCGCTACCCCGATGGCGGTGGAAGCGAAGAGCAGGGCGCCCAGATCGAGGGGCTTGAGGCCGCCCTGGCGACCCGGAGCAGTCGCGGCCGGCGTCGACCCGGTGGGGCTGTCGCGGTGGTCGGCGGGGTTCATAGGCGGTCTTGGCCGCCACCGTGGCGGGTGGGGGTGATCATGTCCTCGTCCTCGTCGGGTTGTGGAAGCCGTGCTCGCCGAGGCCTTTGCCGGGCACCGTAGCTCGCCAGTGGGCAGCCACGCCCGGCGCGCAATGCCGGGTCCGGCCCGGGCATGGGCGCGGAGCGCAATGTTGACAAGTGGGCGGTAGAGCGTCCCGGTCGGATCGGAACAGAGGGGCCGGCTGGGTGCTTTGCGATCTGTCCCCGGAGCATGCTCGACCGTATGGTATGGGGCGGCTAGGTGGCCGATCATCTCACCCGGATCAAGCGCGGCGCGAGTGCTTCGCGTTATCCTGCCGGCCATCGACTTACCAAGCCGTGCTGGTCCCGATACCTCGCCCCGGTCAAGGACATGGACCGTGCTGGACGCCAACGGACGGTCCGTTCAGAGTCCGATTCCGGCCACCTTGGGTGGACATCGCCGTTCGCGTATCTATGGTCGACTCGATTGCCCCTCGGCGGCGCGGGCCTTGGCCAAGGGCGGCTATGTCACCCACCGGGTTTTCTTCGCCGATGAGGCCACCGCGGTGGCCGCGGGGTACCGGCCCTGTGCCGTCTGTCTGCCCCAGGCCTACCGAAGTTGGCGTCGAGCGGGGGATGGGGGTTTGTGAACGGGTTACTGGTGGCCGCCACGGTGCGGCGAGGTTCGTTCCGCTTGGCGGTGGAGTTGCAGGCTAGGGCGGGCGAGACCATCGGGGTGCTCGGCCAGATCGGCGCGGGTAAGTCGAGTGTGCTGGCCCTCATCGCCGGCGTTCTGCGGGCCGAGGCGGGTTCGGTGCGGGGACCCGATGGGATGTGGGATGACCCCGTCGCCGGTATTTGGCTTCCGCCCGAGCGGCGTCCGTTGGCCTATCTGGCGGCGCGGTCCACGCTGGTGGACGAGATGCCCGTCATCGATCAGGTGGTGGCCGCGACCAGGGGCCTCAACGGCTCCGCCTCCGATGCACCCCGCCACACCAACGGATCAGCCGGGGCCAGGCGCGACCAAGCCGCCGCCTTGCTGGAGGAGCTGGGTTTACCCGCGTCGGTGGCCGCCCGGGAGGGCTGGACCCTGTCCGGCGGAGAAACCCAACGGGCGGTGCTGGCTCGTACCTTCGCCGCCGCTCACGCCGTGGTGGTGCTCGATGATCCGTTCCAGGCGCTGGATTCCCGCTCGGGCGACGCCGTTCGACGCTGGTTGACCCAACGACTGGGCAGCGCCGCCCACGTGACGGTGTTGGCCTGTAGCGACCCCCGCGACACCGAGCACCTCGCCGACCGAGTCATCGACCTCGGCTGAGCGTGCTCGTCGCCCGCGGTGCCAGACTGGCTCGTCGTGACCGAACCTGAGCAGTTTCCCGGTGCCCTTGATGGCATCCGCATCGTCGATCTCACCACCGTGTTGATGGGGCCGTTGGCGGCGCGGATGTTGGCCGATCATGGTGCTGACGTCATTCGCGTGGAGGCTGTTGGCGGCGAAGCCTTTCTGGACACGCCGCCTCGGCGTAACCCGTGGATGAACTGGTTCGCCCTCAATTTGCATCGCAACAAACGCAGCGTCGCCCTCGATCTGAAGGATCCCGAAGGGGCCCGAGCGGCGGCCGATCTGGTGGCCAGCGCCGACGTTTTTCTATCCAACATGCGTCAGTCCGCCCTCGAGCGGCTGGGGCTGGACGCGGTAACCCTGCGGGCTCGGCATCCTGGGTTGATCCACTGCGTTGCCAATGGTTTCGGCTCCGGCGGTCCATACCGCGGGCGGGCGGCCTACGACGACGCCATCCAGGCCGCTTCCGGTTACGCCGACCTGGTGGGTCGGGTCCAGGGTCGACCGGGGTTCTCGCCGGCGGTGGTGGCGGACAAGGTGTGTGCGCTGCATGTGGTCCAAGCGGTGATGGCTGCGTTGTTCCATCGCCAGCGTGCTGGGCAGGGCCAAACCATTGAGGTGCCCATGTTCGAGACCATGGTGGCGTTCAACCTGGCTGAACACCACGGGGGGGCCATTTTCGAGCCTCCCTTGGGTGACGTGGGCTATGTGCGTGCCCTCAGCCCGTTCCGCCGGCCCTACCGCTGCGCCGATGGCTGGGCCGCCATCCTGCCCTATACCGACGTCAATTGGAGAGATTTCTTCGCTTTCGTGGGGCGTGAGGAGCTGACCGTGGATCCCCGCTTCGCTCGCCACAACGATCGCATCACCAACAGCGCCGAGCTGTACAGCTTCGTGGAAGACCAGGCTCCTACCCATACGGTGGCCGTCTGGTTGGCGTTCTGCGAGGCGCATTCCATTCCGGCCGCGGAGGTGATGGACCTGGCCCACGCTCATGAGGATCCCCACCTCCAGGCGGTCGAGCTGTTGCCAGTGCGCCACCATCCCACCGAAGGCCCATACCGCGCCGTACGGGACTCGATCAACTACGACGTGCTATCGACGGCCTTGCGTCGCCACGCCCCGAACCCGGGCCAGCACACCGCAGAGGTGCTGGCCGAACTGGGCTGGGCGTCGACCCGCATCGAGGCTTTGCAAGCCGCGGCGGCGAAGGACGGCCGCCCCTAGTAGGGCTCAGGACCCGTCCCCGCTCCACCACGATTTCCCGATTGTGCTCCCCTGGCGTGCTCCCCTGGAAGGCCACTTCGGCCGGGCTCGGTGGCTCAGGGTAGCTTCGACAGGGGCGGCAGGGTAGGCGCCGCGCTCGTTGGGCCTACAGTGCGCAGGATGGACGCTGCGGATCGCCTTGAATTGCATGAGTTGCCCGGTCGCTACGGCGACGCCATCGACGATCGAGATTGGCCCCGCCTTGCTCGCATCTTCACCGAGGACGCAACCTTCGACCTGACCGATCTGGGCGGTCCCCGGCTAGCTGGTCTGGCGGAGATACAGCGGTACATGGACACCGAAGCTGCTCATCCCCGCACGCATCTGATGACCAACATCTACGCCGATGAGACCGACGCCGGGGTCAAGCTCTTCTTCCGCATCGTGGCCCTGTTGCCTGACCGCAAGGTCGGTACCGCGTCCTACTTCGACGATGTCGTCAAAACGCCGGCCGGCTGGCGAGTGAAGGACCGGATCATTACCCTGCGCCGCCGCTGAAGGGTGCCCGCTGGTTGTTCAGGCAGCCCAAGGAAGGATCTCCGCCGGTAGACGATCGAGGCGCCGGACGGGTCCCCGTTTCGGCCGACCATTCGCCCCGAGGTCGCCGTCCGCTTTCTCTCGCGCCCCGCCACCAGACCGACAGATGGCAGACGTCGCCCCTCCGTCGCCCTGGCTGCCGCTGCCCCGGTTACGACCAGCCCGGCTGGTGGTGTCACCGCTGTCGTTCTCGTGGCTGTCGTCGTGGCTGTCGTCGTGGCTGTTGTTCTGGTGGCTGTCGTTCTCGTGACCGACGTTGCGGCCGCAGATGTCGCCGCCGCAGTCAGCCCAGCCGTCGTCGTTGGTGTTGGGCTCGAGGCGGCGGCCGGATGCGTCGCCGCTCGAGCCGATGCCGTCTCCCGGGTCGTCGTTGGGTCTGTCCATGCCGACCCGATCCTGGTCGCCAAGAAGGTCGGCGTCCTGCGGGTTTTGACACCCCTGAACGCCGTTGGTTCCATTGGCGCTACCGGGGGCGGCGTACACCCCCCTGGCCACCCGCACCGCGCGACCCTGCTCACACTCATACGCCATCGCGTCCGACAAAGCCTTCACCGCCTGGG
>JANPEN010000562.1:0-9439 GCA_031422955.1 Acidimicrobiia bacterium | reverse complement strand
TGCAGCGGGTCTTCCTCGGCCCCCGACGCCGCCGATCCCTGGGCCGGTTCCTGGGCCCGGTCGGCTCGCCTGGCCGCTCGGTGCAAGCGTTGCAGCTCGACCGGCAACACGGTGGCTGCCCAACCGGAGGCGGTCAGTTCCTGGCCCGACGGAGCCTGTCGGGGCGCCCGAAGATGGGCCAGCAGCTCGACCCAGGCGACGCCACGGACCGCATCGAGCAGCGCCCGCAAGCATTCCTCGTGGTCCTGGGCCAGCACCTCCAGGAGCGGGGCCAGGGCGTTGTCCCCAGCCCAGGCGGCGCGCAGCACATCGAGGTCACGCACCGGTGAGGTGAGGTCCATCAGGGCGGTCAGCTCCTGGGCCAACTGCTCGCCACAGGAGGGGTCGAGCACCCCCCTGGCCGCCCGCACCACCGCTCTGGTCGCTCGCAGGGTGACCCGAATGTCGTGCAAGAACTCCTCGTCAAGCTGGTTGACCAGACCCGACGTGTTCGCCTCCAAAACCTCGGCGGCTCGGGCCAGGAGCCCGACACAAGCGGAAAAGGCGCTGGTCGCAGGGGCCAGGTCCACCTGACGATCGGAGGGGTCCACCCCTAGGGCGAGGCCGACCGCACCGGCCGCCCGCGGCAACGGATCCACCGCCGGGCGTGGCCCCAGGCGGAGTTCGACCGCCTGGACCAGGGCGGTGAAGCTGGCGTCATGACCGCGCACAGGGGACAAGGTCACCACCGGTTCGAGCAGATGCCTGGGGTGGCCGGCTCCCGGGATCAACTGCGCCTCAACGGCCATCACCGACACCCGCACCGTCGCTTTTTCCAGCCGGTCGACCCTGCTGTATCGGAGCTGTTCGCCCTCGGTGCGCGCCAGCGCGATGAGGGCCCGGCCGGCCGCCGGCGGGGCCAAGATCTGACGAACACGCGCGTCGGCCAGCCCGCTGACCGGCCCAGCAACCTTTTCCAAGGCAGCTTGGACCAGCGCGACGGTCTCGCCCAGGCGCCGCACCCGCAGCCAGGCCCGGCCGTCGAGCAGCTCGTGTTCCACCACCAACCCGGCGCGGTAAAAGCGCCCGTCGAAGGTGTCATAAAAGGTGCGAACGATGCGTCCGGCCGCCAGGCGGCGACAACCCAGCGTCCCCGTAAGCAGGGCGTCGATATCGGCCAGGCTGACGCCCTCGGAGGGTACGAGGGCAACGGCTTGGACCATTGCCTCCAGCCTGCCACGCTCGCCCGCACTTCGGGCGACTTGCCGGCCCTTCCGGCGCGGTCGACGCGTCCGGGCGAGGGCGGAGCGTTAGCCTGCCCGGTGTGGACCCCACGTCGTTCGCCCCCGTCGATTACATCGAGGTCACCCGCTCCACCTACGACACGTTGGGGTACCCGCCCTACGCCTGGGTGCACAGCGAGCAGCCCCCCGTGCTGGTCCCGCTGGCCAAACCGCTAGCCCGGTGCCGGGTCGGGCTCATCGCCTCCGGCGGGATCTACCGCCAAGGCCAGATCGCCTTCCACTACCGCGACGATGCCACCTACCGCGTCATCGGTCGTGAGGTGGCCGAGGACCAGCTGAGGGTCTCCCATTTTGCCTACGACCTGCGAGACGCCCGTCAGGACGTCAACGTGGTGTTCCCCCTGAGCGCGCTGCGGGACCTGGCCCAGGCCGGGTTCATCGGCGATCTCACCGAGGAGACCTACACCTTCATGGGCGGCATCTATTCCGCCCGTCGGGTGCGAGAAGAGCTGGCCCCAGCTTTGGTGGCTCGGATGATCGAGCAGGAGGCCGATGTTGTGCTGTTGGTGCCGGTTTGACCGGTGTGCCACCAGTCGATCGGTCTGATCGCCCGTGCCCTCGAAGAAGCTGGCATCCCCACGATGTCCTTGACGTCGGCGTGGTCCATCACCGCCGCCGTCAACCCGCCCCGAGCTGCTTTCGTGGACTACCCCCTCGGCCATACCACCGGCCAACCCCACGATCGGGTCGGCCAACGCGCCCTGCTGCAGTCGGCCATGTCGGCCATGGCCGACAGCACCGAGGCGGGCACCATCATCGATCTCGGGCTGGATTGGGGCGAACAGTCCTGGCGGGCGGATCCGCTGCGGGGGGCCTCTCGCACCGCGGCCAACCGGCCAGAAGTCACCGCCCCAGGGTCGGGCTCGGACACCCGGGTGGAGCGCTTCGACACCCCCCAGTACCAAAGCGACCAGGACCGCCGGGCCGCCGAGCTGCGCCACGGCGATGAGGTCGCCTGCTTAGCCTGCGTCGGCTTCGACGACTGACCCCGCCGCCGTAGCGTCGAATCGACGTCGAATCGACGCTACGCAGCGGGGACTCACCCCCGGCAGGCAGGTTCGCGCCTGGGGGTGATCAGGCTGGGTGGGATCAGGCTGGCGGGCGGGGCGGCGGAGGCGGTGGGGGCGGGACCGGCCGGGGCAACGAGCTGGGCCGGGGCGTCGGGCTCGGGCGGTCGCGGGCCGGACGATCGGTCACGAGATGGGCTTCGATAACCTCGGCCGGGGGCCCAACGCGGCCCTCCAACGCTTGCCATTGCCCGACCAGTTGGGCCAAGGGCAGGCCGGCGATGGCCTCCACCCGCTGGTGGGACTGAGTGGATTGGCGCCGCCCGGTGAGGGGCAGGGTGTTGACCGACCAGCGCTTGGCCACCGCCATAGCCCGGCGGTGGGGGGCGATCCGCAGGTCTGGGCGGTTTCGGGGCTCCAAATAGATGGCCAGCACGGTGCGGCGCACCAACTCCGGATCCAGCGGATGGCCCTCCACCCGCAGCCGCGAGCCGAGGAAGCTGGCCAACACTTGCAGTTCTCGGATGCCGTCGCGGGCCGAAAGGCCGAACTCGACAGCCATGCCGATGGGGGCGACGGCCCGTCCCGCCACCTTGGAGCCGAAACGCAGACCGATTCGACGGGCGGCGCGGCCGGCCCCCCACTCGGCGGCGCGGCGCACCGCGGTGGGTGCGGTGGTGGCGGGGTCGTTGGGGGCGATGGCGTGCAACGCCTCGTAGGCGTTTCGAACATCGAGAGGGGCGTCGAAGACCCGGTTCAAGGAGGTCTCGATCAGCGCCGCCAACCGTTCCCGGGTGGCGTCACCGGCGGCTTTCAGACGCGCCACGGCCCCCTCATCGGAGGAGGCCGTAGACGAGTGCGGTGGAGAAGGGTCCGCCACCGATCAGGCGTCGACCTCGATGAAAATGCACTCACCAGGGCATTCTTCGGCGGACTCGATCACGCTGTCGAGCAGCTTGTCCGGCACCCGGGCCTGGCCGGTGGGGCCTGCCTCGTTGGCCTTGCCATCGAAAAGGGTTTCGGTACCGTAGTTCCCGGCGGTTTCCTTGACGTAGTACAGCCCGTCGTCCATGCCAAAGAAAACGTCGGGGCAGATCTCGGCGCAAAGACCGTCACCGGTGCAGAGATCCTGGTCGATCCAAACCTTGGTCATCGAATGCTGTCCTTCAATGGAGGGCGAAATGGTTCGCGTCGGGCGTGGCCACCACGAACACGCCAGGCGATACTAACGGCATCGACCGGCGAAAGGTTGGGAAACACGCGGGGAAGGCGCGTTCAAGCTCACCAATGGCGGCCCGAACCCTGCCTGCTCGCTCAGATGTCGAGCAGCTCGCGATCCACAAAGGCGGCCCGCTCCACGATCCAATCCCGGCGGGGGCCGACGTCGCGACCCATCAGCACATCGAAGGCGGTGGCGGCGGCGATCGCCTCGCTCTGGTCGAGGGTGACTCGGCGCAGCACCCGGGTTTCGGGATCCAGCGCCGTCTTGGCCAACTCGTCCACGTCCATCTCGCCCAGACCCTTGTTGCGGCCCACCGTGTAGGCCAAGCCCTGGGCGGTGAGCTTCGCGCATACCCGTTCACGGTCGGTGTCGTCATAAGCGAAATGCTTGATCTTCTTTCCCCGGGTTTCTCTGATGGTGAAGAGGGGGGGCATGGCCACGTAGATGCGCCCTTGTTCCAGCAGCGGGCGCATGTAGGTGTAGAAGAGGGTGAGCAACAGACAGCGGATGTGGGCGCCGTCCACGTCGGCGTCGGCCAGGATGACGATGCGGCCATAACGGGCGGCAGCCGGGTCGAAGTCGTGGCCGGAACCGGCCCCGACCACGGTGAAGATCGCCTCGGCCTCGGTGTTCTCCAGCACTTGTTTCAGGCTGGCCTTGCCGGCGTTGAGGATCTTGCCTCGAATGGGCAGCACCGCTTGGAACTCGCTGTTTCGACCGCCTTGGTCGGCCCGGCCGCGGAGTCCCCCTCGACGATGAGCAACTCGGTGTCGCCCACCACGGTGGAACGGCAGTCGGCAAGCTTGTCGGGCAGGCCGGTAGAGCCAAGGGCAGAGGCCCGGCGCAGCGTCTCGCGCTGCTGGCGGGACAACAAGCGGGCCTCGATGGCCCCCACCAGCTTGTCCCGCACGGCGTTGACGTGGGTTTTCTTGCCGTTGGCCACCCAGTCGTTGATACCGTTCTTGACCACCTCGTAGGTGATGGACTGCACCTTGGGGGTGCCGAGTTCCCGTTTGGTCTGGCCCCGGAACTGCGGCTCGGCGACGGTGACCTTGAGCACCGCCACCAGCCCTTCTTGGACATCTTCCCGGGTGACCCGAGCGTCGTCTTTGAACTTCTTGAGTTTCTTGGCTTCGTCGATCCCGAGCCGATCGTTGAGGGCGAAGGTCATGGCCCGCTCCAGGCCGGCCACGTGGGTGCCACCGTCGCTGGTGGGGATGGTGTTCACGAAGCTGATCAGCTTGGTGTCATAGCCCTTGACCCAGCGCAGGGCCAGCTCCACCTGGCAACGGCGGGTGACCACGGCCATCTTGCCCTCGACGGGCACGGTCTCTTCGAAGCTGCCCTCTCCGTTGATGGTCAAGACCTCGGTGAGGGCCTCGCCCACGGACAGGAACTCGACGTAGTCGACCAGGCCTCGCTGCGACGTGAACTTCTCCGCTTCGCCGGTGGCGCCGGGGCGACGGTCCACCAGGGTCACCTCGAGGTTGGTGACCAGAAAACACATCTGGGCTACCCGGTCGCGCACGGAGGGGTAGGCAATGGTGGCTTCGGCGTCGAAGATGTCGGTGTCGGGCCAGAAGCGGACCCTGGTGCCCGTGCGGTTTTGGGCCACCTTGGCCACGACCTCGAGCTCGTGACCCTTACGGAAACGGCCGTTCTCGATGCGTCCCGCTACCCGGTCCACGAACGTGAGCCGGTGGGTGCGGCCGTCGCGATCGACCTCGACGACCAGCTTGCGGGCCAGGGCGTTGACCACCGAGGCGCCCACCCCGTGCAGACCTCCGGAGGCGGAGTAGGCACCGCCGCCGAACTTGCCTCCTGCATGCAACTCGGTGAAGACCACCTCAAGGGCGGAGACCTTCTTGCGGGTGTGCCGATCCACGGGGATACCCCGCCCGTCGTCTTGCACCTCGAAAGAACCGTCGTCATGGAAGATGACCGCCACCGCGCCGGCGTGACCCCCAGCCGCTTCGTCCACGGCGTTGTCGATCAGCTCCCAGAGCAGGTGAGACAGCCCGTCCGAACCGGTGCCGCCGATGTACATGCCCGGCCGTTTACGCACCGCATCCAGGCCTTCCAGCATCTGAATGGCGTTAGCGTCATAACGCGGCGCAACAGTGGGGGACGGGGCAGCTTTGGTCACCAGCGGGCCTTTCCGGCGGCGAGAATGGGGCGGGCCAAGCGCAGGCTGGAGCCGTCACGGCGGGTGACCTCGAGCGGCACAGGCACCGGGTTGGGATCGGGCCGATCAGTGTCGGCCCCATCGGATGGGCCCAGCACCACCGACAACTCTGCGGCTGCGGGCGCCACCAGGCCGTAGCGCAACTGGCCGTCTTCGGGGCGGAGGCGGGTGACCCGCACACCGCCGGCGGCCCGGCCCTGGGTGGGTACCTCGGTCAGGGCGGTGAGTTTAGCTCCGCCACCCTCTGACACGCTCAACACGGTGCCTTCGGGATCGACCAGGCCAGCGGCGATGATGGTGGCCCCGGCCCGCAACTTCATGCCCGCCACCCCCTTGGCCGCTCGGCCCTGCACCGAGACGGATGCCGCCGAGGTGCGCAGGATTTGGGCGTCGCTGGCCAGCATGGCGATATCGGCATCGTCGGGCCCGCTGAAGGCGGCCACCACTCGGTCCTTGCCCTCCAGGGTGATGAGGTTCTGGCCGTCGCGGGTGGCGACCAGCTCCGCCCCACTGACCCGCTTGGCGGTGCCCTCGACGGTGACCAGCACCAACGGGGGACCGTCTTCGGCCGCGCCGACCAGGCCGACCACCTTCTCCCCCGAGACCACGCTGAACAGCTCCGAGGTGGTGGTGCCCCTACTTCGACCGGCCACCTCGGGCACGTCGTGAGCGGCGATGGTGAGGGCCCTGCCCCGATCGGTGATGCCGTAGAGCAGCTGACGGTTGGAGGTGTGGACCTCGGCCCGGATCAGGTCGTGGCGACCGAGCTTGCCCGAGTGATGGGAGCCAGCCGGTTCCCGACCGACCATACCCGTGCTGGACAGGGTGACCACGCAGGGGTCGTCGCCCAGCTCGAAATCGGTGGGCGCATCGCCGGCGGTGAGCTTGGGCATCTCGTCGCCGCCCACGATGCGGCTGCGCCGGGGGGTGCCCAACCGTTTGGCCAAATCTTCCAGCTCGTGCAGCACGACCCGCTTCTGGACCTGCTCGGAACCGAGGATCTCGTCGTAACCGGCGATCTCGGTGTGCAAAACCGCCAGCTCATCGACCAGTTCCTGGCGTTCGAGGAGGGTGAGCCGACGCAGGCGCATGTCCAGGATGGCGTTGGCCTGCAACTCGCTCAACGCCAGCTGGGACATCAGGCCCTCCCGGGCCCCCTGGGCGTCTCGTGAGCCCCGGATGATGGCGATGACCTGCTCGATGTTGTCCAGGGCGATGAGCAGGCCCTCAACGATGTGGGCCCTGGCCAGGGCCCGTTGGCGGCGGAAGGCCGTGCGCCGCACCACCACGTCGAGGCGGTGGTTGACGAAGTAGCGGCACAGATCGACGAGGCCCAAGGTGGTGGGTACCCCGTTGACCAGGGTCACGTTGTTGATGGCGAAGGTCTCTTCCAGCGGGGTGAGCCGGTAGAGCTCGGCCAGCACGGCCTGACCGTTGGTGCCAGAGCGCAGCTCCAGCTGCAGACGCAGCCCCGAGCGACGGTCGGTGAGGTTCTTGACGTCGGTAATGGCGGTGAGGCGGCCCGAGACCACCAGTTCCTTGATGCGGCTGATGACCCGTTCGGGGCCGACCAGGTAGGGCAACTCGGTGACGATGATGCCGCTGCGACGAGCCGACACCTGGGCCACCTCGGCGCTGGCCCGCACCCGGATAGAACCGCGCCCGCTGCGGTAGGCGTCTGCCAGGCCCCCGTCGTCCACAATGATGGCGCCGGTGGGGAAATCGGGGCCGGGCAGGCGGGCCATGAGCTGTTCCACGGTGGGCACGGTGGACCGGGTCAGGAACAGCTTGAGGGCGGCAACCACCTCGACCAAGTTGTGGGGGGCCATGTTGGTGGCCATACCCACAGCAATGCCGGCGCTGCCGTTGACCAGCAGGTTCGGCAGCTTGGCGGGCAAGTACTCGGGTTCGAGGTTCTCCTCGTCGTAAGTGCCGCGCCAGGTGACGGTGTCTTCATCGAGGGCGTCGAGCAGCTCCACTGCGGCCTGGGACATGCGGCACTCGGTGTAACGGCTGGCCGCGGGGGGGTCGTCCAGCGAACCAAAGTTGCCGTGGGGGTCCACCAGCGGCACCCGCATGGAGAAGTCCTGGCCCAGGCGCACCAGCGCGTCGTAGATGGCGGAGTCCCCGTGGGGGTGATAGGTGCCCATGCAGTCACCCACCACCTTGGCGGACTTGCGATGGGGAACGTTGGGGCCCAGGTTCAGCCCGTTCATGGTGGCCAGGATGCGTCGTTGCACCGGCTTGAGGCCGTCTCGCACGTCGGGCAGGGCCCGCGCGGTAATGACGGACAACGAGTAGGGCAAGAACGACTGGCCCAGCTCCTCGGAGGCGGTGACGTCGCGAATCTCGCTGGCGATGCGGGCAGGCATAACCGCACCATCTTAGCCGAACATCTGTTCGTTCAGGGTGATGGTCGAAGGAACCGGCTGAGGAATCGGGACAATCCCTGCCTGCCGGCTGCTGCTACCAGCGGCCAAGCTCTCGCAGAAACTCCAGCACGGGTGGGTTGACCTGGTCGGAGTGGGTCAGGTTGGGAGCGTGGGCGGCACCCTGCACCCACACAACACCCCGGCAGTCCGCCAGCCTTGACGCCATGTCAGCGGCCCGCTCCGGCACGATGCCGGCGTCGGCGGTGCCATGCACGACCAGCGCCGGACAGGCGATCTCCGCCAACCGGTCGGTGATGTCGTCCCGGGTCAACAAGCATCGCCCCGCCTCCGCCATGAAGGCCTTGTCCCGCTGTTTCCAGGTGGCGATCCAGCGGGCGTTCTCGGTCTCGTCGTTCAGGATGAGGGAGGCGACCCCGTTGACCAGCTCGTCGAGCGGTCCGTGCTCGGACCACGTGTCCACCATCTGCTGGAACCCGGCCAGGGTCTCGGGATCCTCTACCCCGGCCTGGGTCGACAACAACAGCAGCCCGACCACCCGTTCGGGGGCGGTCAGCGCGGCGCGGAGGCTCAGGAAGCCTCCCTGGGACATGCCGCCGACCACGGCGCGGTCGATGCCGAGATGATCCAGCAGGGCAAGGCAATCGAGGGCAGAGTCCCAGTAGGAAAAGGCCTTGCCGTCGGTGGTCGTCTCACCGAAGCACCGTTCATCCCAGCGAATGACCCGGTACTCGGGGCTGAGCGCGGCCACCTGCGGGTCGAACATGGACTGATCCATCAGGAAGCCGTGGGCGAGGATGACCGGTGGGCCGTTACCGCCGCTGTCCTGGTAGTGGATGCGTTGACCACGAACGTCAGCAAAAGGCATGCGGCACCGTACTGCCCGATCCGGCACCCGTTGTCGTGTTCTGACCAAGGCCCCTCCGGCGGATAACGGCAGGGCTGGTCGGCCGAACGCTCTATCGTGCGCCCATGTCTGCCGTTGCGCCCACCAACTCGCTCATGCCCTCCATCTCCCTCGCGGCCGTACCCGGCCGGCGCCGGCCCGTTATCGAGGCCGCCGTGGAGGCCGAGCGCCGGGGCTTCACCGGGATTTACTGCCCCAGCCTGGGCGACGCCTTGGGGCTGTGTCTTTCCATTGCCCACGCCACCCAGACCATACCTTTCGGTACGTCGGTGCAGCCGATCTACCTGCAACATCCGGCGCAGCTGGCTAACCAGGCCAGCTACATCAACGAGATCTCCGATGGTCGGTTCCGGTTGGGGATCGGGGTCAGTCACGGCCCCGTCCACAAGCGCCTGGGAGCCGAGGTGGGCAAGCCGCTCACCGACACCCGCAACTACGTGGCCGC
>JANPEN010000561.1:0-7783 GCA_031422955.1 Acidimicrobiia bacterium | reverse complement strand
GCATGGCCGCCGCCGCCCCCCCGGCGGCGAGGATGGCCGCTTCCGCCTCTCGACTGGGGCGGGCGGCCAAGGCGGCGGCCAACGCCTTGGGCTCCACAGCCTGGCCCGCATCGGGGGCCACGCCCATCGCTCGGGCCGCCGCCGCCGCGTGGTGGGCGAAGTTGGCATGGACCCGGATCCAGCCATCGAGACTTCGGTAGTCGCCCGACAGCGCAGCCCACGGATCCGCCGGCGCCACCCCGTCGATCTGCAGATAGCGCTCACTTCGAAAGGAGATCTGGGCGGCCCGCCCATTCACCGTCGCCGTTTTTGGCCGCGTTGCCTGACGGCGCCCGGCCAGTTGGGCCACCGCCGCGGTCAGGGCACCCACGGCCGCTGCGGCGGCCACATCGACCCGGAAGGTGGTGGGCAGGACCGCGGCGGGTTGCTGCACCACCAGGATCGGCCGCTCCAACCCCGCCGCCGCCATCAGCACCGCGGCCTCGTGGAGGACCCGTTCCGCGTCGCTCACACCATCGCGCACACCATCGCTCACGCGGCGGGCCGGGTCGGCGGGCGGGCCAGCGATCAGGTCACCGGGCGGGTCGGTGGTCGGTTCCGTCATGGCGGAACTATTGGACCGGGTCGGGTCGAGCGTCAACCCAGCTGCTGGCGCAGACGGTCGAAGTTGGCCTCCCCCATGAGCCGGCGCAATGGTTCGGCCAGCGTGGTGAGGACGGTTTCGTCGGCGTCGAAGCATTCTTCGGCTTCGGTGCACCACCAGGCCATCGTCTCCCCACCGGGCCCCCAATCCTCACGTCGCCAGGCCCGGAGCTCGAGGTTGGCCTCACCATCGGGTCCGGGCGGATGGGATTGGACCCGCAGCGGTAGGCGGCCGCACACGCCGGGCTTGTAGTCCAGCGGATCGCAGCCGTCGTCCTCGGCGGCGAGGTGCAAGGCGCAGCCCATCCCTCCGGCGAACCCGGGGCGGTTGAGGAAGATGCAGGCACCATCTACCACTCGGGTGTTTTCCCAGCCTCCCGCACTGAACACGCCCTCGGTGGCGGCGAGCTCGAAGTACTGGAACTGCTCGGGGAGCAAGCAGGCACCGAGGGCGGCAATGGTCATGGCCTCTTCCTCGCTGCCTAACCGAGCGCCCACCGAGCAACAGCCGCGGTGCAGCTCGGGGGCGGCTTGGTCTTCAATGCCTTGGCAACCCTGGCCCCAGATACAACGCCAGTGGGAACTCAAGAAGCCCCGGTCGATGCGCCACCGGGTCTTGCCGTCAACGTCGGTCATCTCGATGAACCTGACCTCGGGCTGTTCACTCACCGTCGTTGCTGCTGCCGTTGCACAACCCCATCTTGATCGCTGGACGGATCAGCCGTGGGTGCGGGACAGGTCCGGAACGTTGGGGATCGGCTCGGAACGCACCAGCAGGGTGGGGCGAGGGTGGCGGGAGGTGCGAGCCAGCGCTTCAAGGGTGGTCCAGCCCTCCGCGACCCGAGCTTGCTGGGTGGCCAAGTCCACCGGTTCGCACGAGGGGTTGGCTGAGCCTGTCGCGCCGGCCGCGACGGCCAGGCCCGCTTGGCGTCGATGCAGATCCAGGTCGTCGTGCACCACCGCGTGCAGGTGCCGGTAGAACGGGGTGGTGAAGGTGCCCCGGAACATCATGTCGAGGTCGCCAGAGTCTTCCCAGTTGGTTTTGGCCGCCAGCCCGTCCGCGACCATGGTGTGGAACCGCGTTCCCGGCAAGGGGTAGCTGACGCTGACCCCGATGTTGTCGGGCAAGGTTTCCCGTAACAACGCCACCGTGGCCCAAATGTCGGCCAATTCCTCACCGGGGTAGCCGAACTGCACGAAGAAACAGGCCCGAATGCCGGCCTCGCCCAGGCGCTGACGGGCTTGGCGGATGTCGTCAACCTTGGTGCCTTTGTCCATGGCGTCGAGGATGGTTTGGCTGCCGCTTTCCGCCCCCAGCCAGACCTCGTTGCAACCAGCCCGACCCAGCGCCCGCACCGCGGCCGCCGACATCAGGTCGCAGCGGCTTTGGATGGTGAAGGGGATGGTTGCCCGGCGGGCCTGCACGGCTTCGCTGAACTCCTCCAGCCACGACTCCCGCAAGGCGAAAATGTCGTCGGCGAACCACAGCTGGTCTGGGGCGATGGTGGCTTTGAGCTCGGCCATCTCCTCGACCACGTCTGCGGGGCTGCGCATGGCGTAGCGCTGACCCCAGATCGGTTTGGCACACCAATTGCAGTGAAAGGGACAACCGCGAGTGGACACGATGTTCAGACAGAACTGCCCGTGTTGGGCCACCCATGCCTGCCGGTAGGCCTCGATGTCGACCAGGTCACGGGCCGGGTGGGCGAACACGTCGGGGTGGCGTTCGTTACCCCGCTCGCGCCGGGCGGTGGCCGTGACGATACCGCCAATATCGACAGGTATCTCTTCCGAACAACCGGAACTACGCCAGGCAGCCAACTCCACGACGGTGTGATCACCCTCGCCGATGGCGGCTACGTCGGCCCCCGCCTCAAGATACTGATGGGGATGGTCGCTGACATCGGGGCCAGAGACAATGACATAGGCGCCCAGATCTGCAGCCGCCGCGCACATGCGCAGTGCCGCTTCCCGCATGCGGGTCAGGCACATCTTCGACAGGAAGTTGAAGTTATCGTCGAAGAGCACCACCAGCGGGGGCTGCTCGGTGGCCAACACGGCCTCGAAGTCTGCTTCGCTCTCAGCCAGCATGGCGTCAAAGAAGGTAACGGGATGGCCGGCACGGCGTAGAGCGGCGGCCACTTCCAACGTGGCCAGGGGCGGGAAGGGCCGCATCTTCTGGAATTGTTTGGGGTCGAGGCTCAGGTAGTACGTCGACGCCACGAGCACTGATTGCAGACGCAAGGGGTTCACTGTAGCCCCTCCCGCGTGGGGGCAAGGCGCGGCTTCTGAAGGATCAGCGTTCATAGGCGGCTGCCAGCTGATCGCTGACCCGCTCCCAGCTGAGATGCCTTTCGAAATAGCCACGCTGCGAGTTACGGGCCGCCGGCTGGGCCGCTCGGGCTGCGGCCTGGGCCAGCGCGCCGGCCGCCGCGGCGGCATCGCCGGGCGGGAAGTAGGCGGCCCCCGGTCCGGCGATAGCGCGGTGGGAAGGAAGGTCCGACAACGCCGGGACGCACCCACAACCGATGGCCTCGATCACCGCGTAGCCGGAGCCCTCGTGCCAGCTGGTGGACAACACGACGTCGGCCCGGGCGAACCAACCAGCCAGCTCGTGCTGGGGCCAGGGGCCGATCAAGGCGGCCCGACCGCCCAGCGCGGCCTGTACGGTGCCACGAAGGGGCCCGGATCCCGAACCCACCATCCACAGCCGAGCCAGGGGATGCTCGACGGCGAAACGCTCGAAAGCGTCGAGGGCGGTGAGCGGGTCCTTGCCCGGCACCAGCCGGCCCACCCAGATCACGTTCGGGCCACCCGACGGCGCCGGCCCGCTCGGCCCAGCCGGATCAACTGGCCCGCCCGACCCGGGGACCAGGTCACTGGATGCTTCCAACACCTCCGCCACCGGGGTCGACGCAGCCAGCACCCGAGCCCGACGCCAGGGTTCGGCCTGGCCCGGCAGCCCGCAGAACAGATAGCAGTCCACGGCCCAACGGGCGACTCGCTGGGCCTGGAGTGATCGCCATTGGCCGGGGCCCTCGCCGTGGTGTTGGACCACCAACCTGACCCTTCGCCCCAGCGCCAGGCGTAACCCCAGGGTCAGGCGCGGGAACACCAGCCCATTCACGTGCACCACATCGGGTCTCAGCCGGGCCACCGCGCGGACCAGGTGAGGGGTGAAGTGATGGACCACGCGGTCACGCACCACGGTGGCGGTGGTGGCGCTTTCCCACAGAGCGTGGGCATCGATCCCGTGGCGCTCGGCCAGGGTGCACAGCAAGCGTTGGTTGTGGGGAAACCGCTCGAGTTGCTGCTCGGGCGGGTCAGGGCTACGCCCCAGCGGCAAAACGTAGGCCAACTTCACCGGATTCGACCGGTGATCCGAGCCAGACGGGACCACTGCAGGCGAAGCAAGCCGCCCGCGCCGGCACGGCGCAGGTCGGCGCTGGGCGGCACCATCCACTGACGCAGCACGGCTCGTCGCTGCGCCCCGGTGTCAGCAAAAGCCATGCGCCAGCCCAGCGACGTGCGTCGAGAGGGGTCGCGCAACACCGCAGCGCGCGACGCACCGGCCAGGCGGGATCGGGCGCTTGCGCTCAGACGGGCGGTGCTTAGGCCCGCCATCAGCTCGGGTCGGTGCTGCTGTACCAGCCACATCCCCGGCTCGACCAGCCGCGGGTCGACTCGGCCGGCTAGCTCGGCGAACTCCCCCCGGGGGTCGAGGCCGGCGCAGTCGGGAACCAGACGACGCAGGCACAACACAGCATCAACCACGTTCAAGGGGCGCACCTCGGCTCGCACGACCGTGGCCGAAAGATGGCCGACCACGTGCAGGGCCAGCGCGGCCGGGCTCAGACAGAGGGCCGCCTCGTTGGCCACCCGACCTTGGCGGGCCTCCCCCAACAGCAGGCCGCCGTCGTCAACGAGATAGTTGTGCAGTCGCTCGACCCAGCCCGGATGCAGCTCGACTTTGCCGTTGTGGTCGGGCGATTCGCCGTCGATGCGCCCGACGCGGCCGTCGCCCCAGGCCAGGAAGGTGTCTTCCCAGTCGCTGGTGTCGGTCTGGACCAGGCCGGCCGCGATCAAGGCGGCGCCGGCCCTGGCCCGGTCGGCGGGGGTGACCACCACGTCGATGTCGGACATGGGTCGCCAACCCGCCACCGGCCACACCTGCGTGGCCAGCACTGCCCCTTTCACCGGCAGCGCGGGAACGCCGGCGCCATCGAGAGCCGCCAACACCATCGGCAGCAGGTGGGCGAAGTGGTCCTGACGGGCGGTCACCGCGGTGAGTTGTTCCTCGGCGTAGGCCCGCCAGGCCGGGGGTAGCTCCAGGCCGGCTTGGTTGTGCAGCCCGGCCAAGGTGGCGGTCAGGCCCGAAGCGAACCCGGCGCGGGCGAAGCGATCCTTATCTAGGTCCCCCAGGGTTTCGAGGGCCGTACCAGCCTGGTCGGAACGGTTGTGCGGGTCGAACAGCTCCAGGACGGCCACGAGCAAACAATCCTGATCGTGGGCCAACATCGCGCTCGACGCTATCGGTGACGGGCCAGGATGACATCGTGCATGTGGTCATGGTGGTTCCCGGCGGGGTCGACCGCGGCGGCCAAGAGCGGGTCATCCCCGCCTTACTGTGGTTGATTGAAGGCCTGGCCCAACGCCATCGGGTCACCGTGGTGGCGCTGGGCCAGGAGCCGGTGGCGTGTCGCTATGAGCTGCTGGGCGCCACCGTGCTCAACGTCGCCCCCGAACGGCCCGGGCCCTATCGCCTGGCCCGCCTACTGGCTCGGGCGGTGCGCGCCGCTGGCCAAAACGGTCGGCCCGACGTGGTGCAGGGCATGTGGGCGTCGGTCAGCGGTTTGGCGGCTGTGCTCGCCGCTCGGCGCTACCGAGTGCCAGGGCTCGTGCACGTGGCCGGCGGCGAGCTGGTGGCCATGACCGACATTGGCTACGGCGGGAGCCTGGGTCGGGGCGGACGCTGGATCGCGGCCTCCACGCTTCGCCAAGCCGACGTGGTCAGCGTGGCCAGCCAGTGGATGGCGGAACACGTGACCAGCCACGGCTACCGGGTCGACGCCGTCATCCCGTTGGGGGTGGACACCCAACGATTCCACCCCGCCCCCGATGACACTGATGGGGGTGGCTGCGTCGGTGGCGGCGAGCACCGGCGGGTGCATCGGCTCATCGCGGTGGCGGATCTGAACCGGATCAAAGATCACGCAACGCTGCTCGACGCGCTGGATGCCCTGGTTCGCCGACATCCCGAGCTGGGTCGGGTGGAGCTTGATGTCGTCGGCACCGACACCCTGGACGGTGCGGTGCAGCTCCGGGCGGCCGAGCTGGGCTTAACGGTACGAGCCCATGGTTTCGTGACCTCAGCCCGGCTGGCCCCGCTGCTGCGAGGTGCCACCCTGCATGTGATGAGCGCCCGCCACGACGCCGGCCCCGTGGCCTTTCTGGAGGCGGCCGCCTGCGGATTGGCCACCGTAGGGACGACGGTGGGGCATCTGGCCGACCTCGCTGCCGCCGACCCGCCAGGAGCGGTTGCCGTGCCACCGAGACAGGCAGACCAGTTGGGTGAGGCCATCTACGGGCTGTTGGTTGATCCCGCCCGGCGCCAGGCCATCGCCGAGGTGGCTCGCCGATTCGCTCTGGCCCACGATCGCCACGCCACCGTCGACGCCTTCGAGGCCGCCTACCAGCGCAGCAGAGCCCAAGAGTCGACCCACCGATAGACCGCCGACCCCACCGACCCCCGCCCCCCGACCCGACCGTGCGAGTTTCTCCGGTGACGAAATGATCGCCGCTCAAAGCGTTCCTATCGCCACGGTCGGAACTGTCGAGCACGCACCGACGGGCTTACATCACCCTCAGAGGTTCGAATAGACCGGCCGCACCCACCCGCTCCCAAGGGGTGACTGGCGATGAGTTCACAAACGGGTCCAACCGCCCGCTCTTGTTAGGCGGCCGTGACCGGGCTCCCCCACCGGGCACCGCCGCCCTCTGTCTCCCGCATTTCGTCACCGGAGAAACACCCACCACCAACAGACCCCCCACCCGCATTTCGTCACCGGAGAAAGGGCCACGGTCGGTTGGAGGGCGTTGGGGGTCGGGCGTCGGTAAAGGGCGGTTCGCCGAGGCGGGACGCAAGCTGACCACCGCGGGAGGAGCAGCTCGTTTCCAGTCCGTTGCCGAACGGGCGGGCTCAACGGCCCGGCCCGGACGGCTCGGTCTCACCCTGGCTTCAGGGCAGCTCGATGTTCGACACCCAGAAGGGCAGCTTCGCGCCGGAGCCGGCGCCGAACTGGGCGTTGACCACGTACAGCCGATCGCCTTGACGGGCAGCAGTGGTCGGACCGGCAAAGCCGGTGAAATCGATGAACCGTTACAACGCCCACTGCCCGTTGGAGCCCTTGGCCACCCGGTACAAATAGGGGACGGCGGCTGTCTGAAGAGTCCTGACGGTCTTGAACACGGCGCGGACCTGGATACCCGTTGGCTTAACGGTTCCTTTGCACTGCGTTAGCGGTTCTCCGCGCAGGTCCACCAGCTCGACGCGCGGATCGCTGTGGCGCAACCACGCTGGGTCGAAGCAGAAATGAGCAAGGGAGACTGCCCTGCCGTCCGCGGTGGGGGCGGCACCGCACGATTAGATGGCCAAATCGCGTGTGTTGTAGTCGCGGATGATCCGCTCGAACGTTTGCTCGGTGAAGCGATAATCGTCTTCCAGTCCAACGAAAGGTATATAGCTATAGGACTGCTCGTCGGTGAAGAGCTGGCGGCGAGCATCGATAGCAACAGCAATCACCGCGGCACGATCACGGATCCTGAGCTCGTCGTACACGGGCCCGGCCTTCCATTGCAAATCATCCGCCTTGAGGCTGAGCTTGCCTTGCACGCCGAGCACCGAAGACCGCCGATGGAAACCAAAGGTGATCGACACCCGTTGATCGGCCGAGGTGTTGGCAAACGATCCGTGCAGCACCTGACGATTGGCAATGGTGACGTCACCCGCCTCGCACACCAGCGGTACGGCGGCCGCCAACCTGTCACTGCCGCGGTTTGCCTCCACCATCGCCTTGATATCTACCCGCCCCTGCTTGTGAGTCCCTGGGACAACCCACAGGCCGTTGGCGGCCGTGCTCGG
>JANPEN010000560.1:0-1652 GCA_031422955.1 Acidimicrobiia bacterium | reverse complement strand
ACCAGATCCAACTCGTCCGCCAAGAACTCGCAACAGCGCGCCAAGTCAACGGCACCCGATAACAATCGACCCGTACAGCGTACGGCCCGCCCGAATTCATGCGATCCCGTTCTCGACGGTGGGGCTGGCGTTCGAGTTCATCAAGTCCGACGAAATAGCGGTGGCGTGCTCTCAACGGGCCGCACCTCGTCGCCGTCGTGCCGAGACGAGATTCGGCGCGAAGGGCACACCCTCTATGTGCGCATCGTGGTCTGCGACGGGCTCACAATCTGTACGGTGTTATCAAACCTCCGGTTTGCTCTGTCATTGCGGCGGATCTGTGACATCGTTGCGTTGTGGGGGCCCGCACCGCGACCGTTGGCGTGCTGATGACGGATATCGAGGGCTCAACGGTCATGCTCCGCGAGCAGGGACGTGGTTACGCCGAGATCTTGGAACGGCACCATGAGCAGGTTCGGAACGCGGTCGCGTTCCATGAGGGAACCGAGCTGACCAACGCCGGGGACGGCCTGACCTTTCTTTTCCCGGCGGCGGAGGCAGCGGTGGCCGCTGGGGTGGAGTTGCAGAGTCGGCTCGAGCCGGTCCCGGTGCGGGTCCGCTGTGCTGTTCATGTCGGCACGATCGTCACGACCACGGCGGGACCTGTGGGCCTCGTGCTGCATGAGTGCGCTCGGCTCCTCGCCGTGGCATCGGGGAGCCAGGTCCTGATGTCCCCAGCAGCGCGCGCCGTGCTGGGCCACGGGGTCGACGGCGTCGAGTTCCATAGCCTCGGCCGTTGCCGGCTTCGCGATGTCGCGGATCTTTGGGATGTGGTGGAGGCGGTGGCTGCTGGTCGCCCACCGGTGGGTGCGCTGCACTTGGTTACCTGGACGACGTTGCCGCCGACACCGACCTCTTTCGTGGGACGGGCCGCGGAACACGAACGCATCCTGCAGTCCAGCGAGACCCGTCGACTGATCACCCTGACCGGCCCCGGCGGAATCGGTAAGACGCGCTTGGCCATCGAAGCGGCCCGGGTGTTGGCGGTGAACCGTCGCGGCGGCGCCACCATGGCCGAACTGGCTGCCGTGAGCGAACACGGCGTGCTGGGCGCGGTGCTTCGCGCCGTACGGCCAGGGATCGACGCGGCCCCCGCCGATGTCGCCGCCGCGGTCATCGAAGTGTTGGCGGGCAGCGACGTCGTGCTCGTGCTGGACAACTGCGAACACGTACTGGCGGCAGTCGCCGAGATAGCCGAGCAGATCACCCGGCGCTGCCCGACCGTCGTGGTCCTCGCGACGAGCCGTCAGGCCCTCGATGTCCCCGGCGAGCTCCTCGTGGCGGTACCGGTGCTCGATCAGACCGCCACGGTCCAAATGTTGCTCGACCGGGTCGCGGACATCGATCCGGCCGCGTTCTCCGATCTCGCCCAATCGCCACAGCTCGCCGCGATCGCCCGCCGCCTCGAAGGCATTCCCCTCGCAGTCGAGTTGACAGCCGCGCATGCCGGGTCGTGCACGGCGACCGAGCTGGTCGAACTGTTGGGCCGCCCACTGCAGGTCCCTGCGGGGGCCGGCCGTCAGAGCGAACCCCGCCACCACAGCATGCGGGCCACACTCGACCGGAGTTGGGCGCTGCTAGGGGACACCGAACGCGCCGTGTTGCAACACGTC
>JANPEN010000559.1:0-1817 GCA_031422955.1 Acidimicrobiia bacterium | reverse complement strand
CCGCGACGCGGTGTCCGCCATCCGCACCCTCACCTTGAACCTGACCCGGCTCTCTCGGGTTGGTATCGCCGCCTCGTCGCGCCGGGCGGACTTCTTGCGTTTGGCCCGATTCGTTCAGGGCGCGGCCTCCAACGCTGAGGTCCACCGGGTGATGGCCGCCGCCTTCGGGGTCTATCCACCCAGCCACTACGGGGTGCTGGCCCAAGACGCCGAGGATCCCGAGCCCACCGCCACCTCGTGGTGGGATGCACCCCGCGCCGAGGTCCCCATTGCGGTGCGGGAGCGGGGGGAGACCGCCAACCGGGGTCGGATCAGTCCGCTGGCGGACCGTCGTCAGGAACAAGCGATGCTGCGCTGGCGAAGAGAACAAGAGATGGTGGCCCGGCGCAAGGTGGACGACGAACTCCTCGGCCTTGATGGACTCAACGGCTCGGTGGTGTCCCCCGAGGCCCTGGCCCGGTTGCAGCAGCTGATCGCTCGAACCATGCACGGCGCCAAAGCGGGCGACGCCGAACGTCGGGTCACCGAAGGCACACTGAGTTGCGTGGTGCGTCGCTCCCCCGGGGTTTCGACCGCGGTGGCCTGTCGGGACGGGGTGCTCACGTTGCTCGACTTGGTCATCGAGATCGAGCCGGCCCACCGTGAGCCGGTTCCCGGCGGTCAGCCCCCCGGGAGCGCGTCGTGAGAGCGCCGTGAGCACCAGCGACCCGCAGGGCGCCATCGAGCGCAGACATGCGGCGCGGCATCTGCTCGTGCATCCCCTGACCTGCGCCGAGTTCGATCGTGACATTTTCGCTCTCATCCGGCGCCACGGCCAGGAACTGGACCGCTGGTTCACCCAACGCCTCGGCTACCGGCTCCACATCGACACCGACACCGCCCGGTTGTTCAAGTCCGGCGTGGTTCCCGAACATCGACCGCTGCGAACCACCACGGGGCGGGCCTTGCAACCGCGCGAGTGCGTGTTGTTGGCGTTGGCCCTGGCCTCCACCGCAGCGGGGCCGGCGGTGATCAGTCTGCGCGACCTGGTCAACGAGATTCGCTCGGCCGCCGCTGAAGCCGACATCGACCTGGTCGGTGACGCCACCGAACGGCGGGCCATCGTCAGCGTGTTGCGCTGGATGATCGCCAACGGGCTGGCCGCCGAGCTGCACGATCGCGTCGACGCCTACGCGGAGGACAGCAACGCCGACGCGGTGCTGCGGATGCGCCCCGATCGCATTGCCCTGTTGCCCCTGCCGGCCCTGGTCGGCGCGGCCGACGCCGAGGCGTTGCTCGATAGGGCCGAACGGCGCTCACCCCTGCGCCAGTGGATGCGCGGCCGGCTGGTGGAAGATCCGGTGCTTTACCGCGAGGATCTCGACGACAACGAATGGACCGAGCTGCGGCGCCGCCTCGGGGAGGAAGGGCGCATACTGGCCGAGATGTTCGACCTCGCCTTGGAATCTCGGGCCGAGGGCGTGGCCGCCATCGACCGCGACGGGGAGCTCACCGACCGACGCTTCCCCACCACCGGCACCGAGGGCCATGCTGCGCTACTACTCATCGCCGAACTCGGCCAGACCGACCACCAGCCCACCCCCTTGGCCCGAGTGAACGACATGGTGGCCGAGCTGGCCCATACCCACGCCAAACGCTGGTCCAATGATCTGGTGACCGCCCCCGAGCGGCTGGCCCGGCAAGTGGTAGCCCTGCTCTGCGAGCTTCGCCTCGCCCACGTGGATGAGGCCACCTCAATGTTGCGGTTGCTGCCCGCCGCCGCCCGCTTCCTGGCCGTGGACAAGCCGCCCCCTTCACCCAACGGCGGCCGCGGCGGG
>JANPEN010000558.1:0-3471 GCA_031422955.1 Acidimicrobiia bacterium | reverse complement strand
CGAGCAGGTTGATCTTGTGATCGCGCCATTCGAACTGGGCGAGGGCCAGCGACATGGAGAAGCCTTTTTCCTTCTCCTCCGGGTCGTGGTCCATGACCGCGCCAACCCGGCTTATCGCCCCGGCTCGCAACAACATGGCCTCGGCCAACGTGGTCTTGCCCGCGCCGCCGTGGCCGACGAGCACCACGTTTCGGATCTGCGAGGACGGGTAGGTCTTCACGAACGCACCCCCAAGGTCTGAACTTTCCGGGACCCTACCGCCTCGACCTCTCACGCGCTCGACCGAACTGGACCAGCGCCGGGTCAGCGCCGGGTCAGCGCCGAGGGGCCGGTCCCGCGCCAGAGCTGCCAGGGCGTCAGCTCCCTGGGTCCGGTGAAAGGTAGGGACTCCGCCTGACCGGTGAAGGCGGAGCGATAGGCACCACACAACACGTCGAGCACGTGGCGACCAAAGCTCACCGAGGTGTAGGGGGCCCGACCTTCGAGCAGCTCAGCGGCCAGCTCGTGGAGTTGGTCGATGTAGCCGAACACCTCAAGCTGGCCGGACTCCAGCTCCGGGTAGCGCCGGGCCGGTCGGGCCAGGTCCACCCCGAGCTGCTCGAGGTGGGGGTCGGGCAGCAACTCCAGGCGCAGGGCACGGTGGGCACTGGCCACCTGCAGATCCCAATGGGGGCTGATCCCTCGCCAGCTGAGCTCGACCACGGCCCGGGCGCCGGAGCCCAAGGTGAGCTCCAGGCGGGCTTGATCATCCGCGGCGAGCGGGTCGGCGCTGGCCGCCTGCAGCTCGGCCCTTACCGCCACCGCAGGGTCCGAACCGGCCATGGCCAATAGCACCGCCAAGACGTGAGCCCCCAGGTCGAACAGCACTCCGCCGCCCCAACCGGCGTCGGGGGTGGCGTGACGCAGCGGACGCTGGCTGACCCGAGCCTCCAGATAGTGAAGCGGGCCCAGGGATGGCACTCGGCGCAGGGCGTCGCGTACCAGTGGGGCGAAGAGCAGGTTCTCCGCGTAGGCCATGCGGGCGCCGCTGTTCACGGCCGCCACCAGCTTGTCCGCCTCGGCCAGGGTGGCGGACAAAGGCGCCTCGATGATGACCGCGGAGCCCCCGGCGGCCGCCCGCAGGGCATCATCGGCGTGGGCTGGGGGGGCGTTGGTCACCACCGTGAGCTCCGCCAACCCCGGTAGTTCGGCGGGATCGATGCACTCGGCCTGCCAGGCCCGGGACCGGGACCGGGCGTGGCCGGTCTGGCGGGAGGCGACCGCGACCAAACGATGGTTGGGCAGGGCGGCGAGGGTTTGGGCCCAGACCGAGGCCATAGCGCCGCTGCCGGCCAGGGCAAAGGTGGCCATCGCCGCTCAGCGTAGCCAGCCCCGGGTCTGGGTCCCGTCGCCGCCCCCGGCGTGGCCTAGCATCCGCTGCCGATGACCGAATTGGCAACGTTGCTCACCGTCCAGGAGCTCGACAACACCGCCGGCGCCCTGCGCCACCGGCTGGCGAACCTGGCTGAACGTCGCGCCCTGGACGAGGCGCAGGCGTTGGTCACCACGCTGGAGGTGGAGTTGGCCGAGCGCAGCGCTCCTCGCCGGGAGCTGGAGTCCCGCCAACGGCGCCTGGAGGACGAGGCGGCCACGCTGCGGGTCAAGGCGGACAGCGAGGACAAGCGTCTGTACAGCGGAACGGTCAAGGGGCTACGCGATCTGCAGGTCATCCAGGAGGAGATCACCTTCCTGCGGCGTCGGGCGAGCCAACTCGACGAGCAGACCCTCGAGCTCATGATGGAGATCGAGCCCTTGGCTGACTCTGTGGCCGATCTCACCGCCCGCCGGGATCGCGCCGAGGCAGCCGCCGCTACCGCCACCGTCGCCCTGGCCGAGGCGGAGGCCGCGGTGGTGGCTGAGCTGCGCACGGTTGAGGGCCAGCGAGCGGCGGCCGCGGCCGATGTCCCCCCCGAGGCGCTGGCCCGTTACCAGGCGCTGCGGCCCACCCTCAGCCCCTCCACCGTGGTCCGGTTGGTCCGCTCCCGTTGCGAGGGTTGCCCGCTGCAAATGCCCGCCGTGGAAAGCGACCGGATCCGCCATCTCGCCTCGGGACTGACCGACTGCGACGAGTGCGGCCGACTGGTGTTGCACTGAAACATGTTCTTTTGGTTCATCGGTTGCAGCTTCGCCGCGGTCTGGCTGGTGTTCCGCAGTCCCGCCCTGGATCACCGGGTGGTGATGGCCGCGTCGGCGCTGCCCCTGGCCGAGGCCGTGGTGGGCCGTCCCGCCGTGCTGCACACGGTGCTGGGTGCCTCGCTGGCCATGACCGTTGTCATGGCGGTGACCCGAGGCCGTCGTCTGGTCCGCCGCCGGCTCCTCGGTCTGCCCATCGGGCTATACGCCCATTTGGTGCTGGACGGCACCTGGACGGACCAACGGTTGTTCTGGTGGCCGTTCTTCGGTGTCGATTTCTCGGCGCGCACCCTTCCCGAGCTGCGGGTTTGGCCGGTGGTGGTCGTGCAGGAGCTGTTGGGCCTGGCCGCGCTGGCCTGGATGGTGCGCACGTTCCGGTTGGGCGAGCCCGCCCGTCGGCAGGAGTTCCTGCGCACGGGCCGGTTGGGCCGAGACCTGGTGGCGTGACGTGCTGATCATGGTTCGACACGGCCGCACCACGGCCAACGCCACCGGGTTGCTCCAAGGCCGTATCGACAACCCCCTTGACGCCCTCGGGCTGCGCCAGGCCGTGGCCATCGCCGAGGCGCTGGGCTCCCTGGTCTCGCCCCGGGTGCTGAGCAGCCCCCTCCGCCGGGCCCGGGAGACCGCCGCCGCCCTCGGTCTGCCCGTTGAGATCGACGAGCGTTTCGTCGAGCTGGATTACGGCACACTCGACGGGGTCCCCGTGCGCGACGTGGGCGCCGAGGTGTGGGCTCGCTGGCGGGCTGACCCCGATTTCATTCCCGGGGGCGGGGAGAGCCTGTCCGTCCTGCAGGCCCGAGTAGAGGCGGCCTGCACCGCCTGGGCCCAGGAAGCGGGCGACCGCGACGTGGTCGTGTTCAGCCACGTGTCCCCCATCAAAGCCGCGGTGGCCTGGGCGCTGGGGGTGGGGCCGGACTCCTCGTGGCGCATGAGCCTCGGCCAGGCAACCATCACCCGAATCCGCACCGCCCCCGGCCTGCCCTCCCTGATTTCGTTCAACAACGACGCCCATCTTGCGGGAATCGACGTGGGCTGAGGCTGGGTGGGGGCCCGAGAAGAGCCCTTCTGTGCAGGGTTCGAGCCGTGCTGTGGTTCGTGTACTGAACAAAACCCTGCAGACCGCGAGCAGTTTCTTCTCGTCAATGAGGTCTACGAGAAGAGGACCCACGTGATGAGTCGTTCACCTCAGGCCGCCGCTATGGACGGTGACTTCGTCCGCCGGTTCGCCGCCCTGGGCCCCGTAGATGAGGTTGTCGACCGCCTCAAGTCGGTGATCTCCGCCGGCGTCACCCGACT
>JANPEN010000557.1:0-2066 GCA_031422955.1 Acidimicrobiia bacterium | reverse complement strand
ACAGCACAAGCTCGGGGCGGCCCGGCCCTGTCTCGCTCAGGGTGAGCTGGAACGCAGGGTCCTCCGCCGCCCACACCCCGTAGAGCGTGCCGGCCTGCGCCGGTCGGCCCGCCTCGTGGAGCGTGGCCACCGCGTCGGAGTGGGCCTCGGCCCTGCGCGCGAACCGCAAGTCACGACGGCCGAACTCCAAAAGCCGGGCCCAACGCTCGGCGCTGCGGCCGGTGCCAGGCGGTGCCAGATCCAACTCACCGTCGGTAAGGGCCCCGCGCAACGCAGTTTCGAGCGTCGCGTGGCTGGCTGGGGTGGCTGAGCTCATCGTCGGTGGTTCTGCCCGTTCATGGCTTGACCCAACCATCGACCACGAAACCCTGATCTGGACGATCCCCGCCCGGCCGGCCACCGTGGTGTTCGTGAACGACAAGGCTCATGGACTGCGAGCCGATCAGCTCCGCACTGATGATCGTATGGACCTGCGTACCACCCAGTATGTGATCGTTCGAGTGCCCGGTCCAGTGGCCAGCCAGCAGCAGGCCCCCGGGCGCCATGCGCTGCGCCAAGCCTGCGGCCAGCTCAGCCAACGCCACTGCCGCGAAGTAGTAGCCGATCTCGCTGAACACCACCAGATCGAAGCGGCCCTCGGGCAGTTCGGCCGGCAGCGTGGCGCGTTCGATGGTCACGTTGGGGAAGGACTGACAACGTAGGCGGGCCCGCTCCACGGCCGGTTGGGCGATGTCGATGGCGAAGACTTCGCCGCAGCGGGAGGCCAGGCCTGCGGTCAACTCCCCGACGGAGCAACCCGCCTCGAACCCCCGAGCGAACCTACCAGGCGGTATGTGGCCCAGTAGGGTCTGGTAACGGCTCTGCTCATAGCGGCTGGTGGCGAAGGACCAGGGGTCGGCATCGACCCGATACATCGCTTCGAAGAAGTCACGGCTGGTCGTGCTCATGAGGCCACCACATAGTGTTCCACCGGCGTTTGCAGGAGATCGAGTAGGTCTGGGGTAAGCACGGGGTCTGGGCCGGCCGTGCCAGCCGTGCCAACTTGACGGTCCCATTGGGACCGGTGGGCGGCCACCGCGGCGTTTCGGCGCCGCAGTGCGGTGGCATCCAACGCCAGGCTGACCAGGGCCAGCTGGCCATGGGCGGTCGGATCGACCCGGTGGTAGGCCCAGAACAACCCACCCCAACACAGCGGGTGACGATGGGCGGCGGCGGCCACCGCGGCGCGTCCACAGGCTTCGTGGTCAGGATGCCAATCATGGATCCAGGGGGCGACGAGCAGATCCTCGGGGCCCACCAGCGCGGCCAACTCGTCGGCCAGTCCCCCTTCGTGGGCGGCCACCATACCATCAGGTATCCCAAGCCGGCGCAGTCGGAATGGACTGAGCGGCGTGACTCCGAGTGCCTGCAGCGCCCGGACCTGTTCCCTGCGGCGCCGGGCGCCCAGCGGGCCTTGGGCCAGGCCTGGGTAGGCGGCCTCCCCATCGGTGACAGCCACCACCACCACCGGCACCCTTCGCCGGATCTGTCGGGCGATCAACCCCCCGGACAGGAGCACTTCGTCATCAGGGTGGGGCACCACCACCACAGTGCGTCGGGCTGGTATCTCGATCGGGGTAGCCGCGGCCAGCACCGGGGCCCACCGCGCGGGCCCCAGCCAGCTCCCTGCCGTACCTAACGGCAGGGAGCGGGTCCGCAGCGTACGGGTCGGCAGGCTGCAGGTTGGCTCCTCGTCTGGTTCAGCTATCGCTTCAGCCATCGGCGTTCACCGGAGGGTCCCAATGCACCGGGCGGGTGTTCGACCCCGCTCGGCTGGAGCCCTATCGAGGTTGGCCAGGTCGGTGGCGAAACCGCCGTCGACGCGACTGCGGGTGCGCGCACTGGTGGCTACTCGCAAGGCGGTGGTTTGACGGGTGCGGCGGCCGGCCGAGCGCAGCGCGTTCCACAGCACGTGGTCTTCGCCGACCACCGTTAGCGGGCACCATCCTCCCACCGCCTGATAGGCCATCGCACACAGGCCAATGTTGGCTCCGTGCACGTGGTCGTGGTCGCAATCCTCGACCTCA
>JANPEN010000556.1:0-4790 GCA_031422955.1 Acidimicrobiia bacterium | reverse complement strand
GCCCTCGCTGCTGCACCGCCAACGTACTGGTCAACACGGCGACGAGGGCGACCACGGCGACCACGGCGAGCAGCCGCCGTAGTCGACGGTGTTGACGCTCGCGTTCCGCGGCGCGGGCGTCGGCCGCGTGCAGCTCCGCCCGATGGGCGGCCTCCGAGGCGTGCAGGAACATCCGCTCGTCGTCGTTGAGATCCGCACCGTGGGCTGACGCCCACACCTCAGCCGTCTCCAGTCGAGCGCCCCGGTAGAGCTCGCCGGCGTCACGATCCCCGGCCAACCAACTGCCGGCCGTCGCGGTCAGGTGGCGGTGGGTTCGCAGGCCGTCGCGATCGTGGTCGAGCCAGGCCCCCAGCCGCGGCCATTCTCGAATAAGCGCCTCGTGGGCCACCTCCACCGTCGGTTCTCTCGACGTCGGGTCGTGGTCGAAGGAGACCAACCGCGCCGCCCCGAATCGATCGATCACCGCCACCATCACCGAGTCGGCCCCCAGCTCGCCGCGCCACACTCGCCGTCGCGTATCCTGGGTCCCCTCACCGGGGTTCACCAGCCGGGTTACCAACCGGCGGATGGCGAACTGCTCGGTGTCGGTGGCCTCAAGGTAAAGTTGCTCGGCCCGCAAGGTCAACGCGCCGGTCAGCCCGCCGAGCTTGCGATACGCATCAGTGGTCATCACTGGGTCAGCCAGCTCCGAGGGCTGCCTGCGGTCGAACAGCTCCGTAAGGGCGTACTGGAGCAACGGCAGAGCGCCGGGTTGGTCAACGACGTCGCCAATGATGCTGGCCACCAGGCCTGGCTCGAAACCGACACCGACCCGCGCCGCCGGCTCGACGATGGCTCGCTCCAACTCGTCCGCGGCCAAGGGGGCCACCACCGCCGTTGCGGCCTCGAGCAGACCGGCCATCGCTCCGTACCGCAGGGGATGGTCGTAGAAATCGGCGCGAAGGGTGAGCACAACCCGTAGCCGCGATCCGGGGTCGGTGACCGCGGCGACGAGGCCCTCGATGAACTGACGGCGCGTCGCCTCGTTCGGACAAAGCGTGAACAACTCCTCAAACTGGTCGATGATCAGCAGCAGGTCGTCGCCGTCGTTGGCTAGAACTCGATTGACCATGCCGGTGATGCGACGCCGGTCGTTGGCGACCCACTCGTTGCCCTCCCCCGGCGCGACGGTGGCGACGCGACGTAGGGCCAGAGCTAGCTCCTTGAACGGCTCAAACCCCGGCACCATCGAGGTCACGAACCACTGCGGGGAGCCTGGTATCGCGCCAGCCCGGACGGCGGGCAGCAGGCCGGCCCGTACCACCGAGGATTTGCCCGAGCCGGAGGGCCCCACCACGGCCAGCAGGCGTCCGGTCGACCCGGGCTGCTGCAGTCGTTCGATGAGATGTTGCACGAGTCGTTGGCGACCGAAGAAGTCGAGCGAATCGGCCTCTTGAAACGCTCGCAAGCCCTTGTAAGGGTTGGTCCGTTCGACCAGGGGCGCTCGGCCCCGGCCAAGGGACGGCGCCGGGCCGCGACCGTTGAGCGCCTCCATGAAGGCATCGACCATCAACTCCACCGAGGAGAATCGGACGGCAGGATCCTCCGCCGTGGCCCGCCTGATCACCGCGCTGAGCGCGCTCGGTAGCTGGGCCTCGGCCTCGTCCAGACACGACGCGTGACCGAGCCGGGAACCCGGCCCTGTCAACGACTCGAGGAGCGTGACGCCCAGACCGTATACGTCGGTGGCGGGGTCGGGCCGCTGGCGGCGGCGTTGCTCGGGCGGCGCATAGCCGAGGGACCCGCGCGACGGAACGGAGATGTCGGGCTGGGAGGCGATACCGAAATCCCCGAGAAAATAGTTGCCATCTTCGTCGCAAAAGATGTTGGCCGGCTTCACGTCGCGATGCACGACCCCGGCGCGGTGGGCAACCGCCAACGCTGAACCAACCTGGGTCAGCATCTTGGTGGCCTCGGTCACCAACAACGGTTGTTGGTGGATGTAGTCGTGCAGGGTGCCCGCCAGTAGCCGCATGACCAAGAAGGCGGCACCCGGCTCACGCCAGTAGTCGTAAAGGGGCACGATGTGGGGATGTTCGAGTCGGGCCACGAGATGAGCCTCGGCCTCGAAACGGCGCACGAACTCGGCCTGGTTGGCCAGCTCGGCCCGGATCACCTTGATGGCCACGTCTCGCCCGACCGCAGGCTGGTGCGCCCGGTAGACCACGGCAAAGGCCCCGACACCGATGCGCTCGATGATCCGATAGCCGCGCAGCCCCCGTTCCTCCGGCGGGGTCGGGGGACCGACCGGCTCGCCTCGTGCGATTTGGGATTGGAGGGACCGAATGCCCTCGTCGGGTTCGAGACCCAGATCCGTGGCCAGGCGCCGCCGAAAGTCCTCGAACACCCGCAGCGCCTCGCCTTGGCGGCCCGAGCGCTGCAAGGCGGTCATCAACAGCCGATGAGAACGCTCCCGGAGCGGTTGGGAGGCCACCGCCGACTCCAGCTCGGGCACCGCGTCCCGATGCTGGCCCATCTCGATACGGAGCTCGGCCCGATCCTCGATGGCCAGATAACGCAGCTCGTTCAACCGCACCGCGGCGGGCCGAGCCCACTCTTCGTGCTCGAACCCAGCCAGAGCCTGGCCCCGCCAAAGGGCCAGCGCCTCGTCGAGGGCGGCGACGCACCCCTGGGACTCACCGAGGTCACGCTGGTTGGCCGAGCGAGCCAACAGCGCCTCGAAACACGACGCGTCCACCGCCTCCACGGGCAGGTCCAGCCGGTACCCGCCGTCCCGCCCGACCAGTATCTGGGCACCCCCGAGGGCCACCCGCAACCTGGAGATGTAGGTCCGAAGGGCCTCTTTCGGGTTGGCGGGCAACGCGCCGTCCGGCCACACCGCTTCGAGGATCTCGCCCGTATCGACCAGCGTCGCCGGGCGTAGGGCCAGCACGGCGAGCAAACGTCGCTGCCGCGGGCCGCGGACATCGACGACCTCGCCGCCGACCATGGCTTCGATCGGACCCAGGAGACGAACTCGAACCCCCACGACCCCCACAGATTGTGCTCTGCTACACCACCGGGTGCTTCCGGATGACGCTGCTCTCGACAGTGTCGGCCACCGGCATTTCAAAAAGGTAGCAAAGCCCCGAGCTGCGGCGATAGCCCCGCGGAGGGCCGATGGCCGCCTGGTTCAGCGGTCTGACGGCCGTCCGAGCGTCGGGGAGGGGAGATTCGAACTCCCGACCCCCTGCTCCCAAAGCAGGTGCGCTACCTAGCTGCGCTACTCCCCGTCGACGCCGAAACGCTAGCCCGGCCAGCTGCCAATCACGACCAGAAAGGCTCGAAAGTCAGCCCGGGAGAACACCCGGGGTGGACGATCGGCCCATCGGGAGAGGATCGACCACAGGTCGAGTCTGCTCCCGTAACATTGCCGCGTGGGGCCAGGAGCATCGGCCCGCAGTCAACCCAGGAACACAGTGAACTCAAGGCGCGCAGTGAAGCCAGGCACGCAGTGACGGCAGCGTCGTCGCAGTTCTGGCGCGAGCAGCTACTGCCAGGCCCCGCCGCGAGCACCGGCTATCGCACCGTGCTGCTGGTGGGCACCACCGGGGCGGGCAAGACCACCCTCATCCGCCAGCTCATCGGCACCGACCCCGTGTCAGAGCCCTTTCCGGCTACGTCCACCTTCAAGACCACCACCGCGGAGACAGAGATCCTCTGCGCCCCAGGGGACTACTACGCGGTAGCGGTGTTCGCCGAGCGTGGCCGGGTTCGCAGCGCCATCGAGGATTGCGTGGTGGCCGCCGCCCAGGCCCTGGCCGATGGTCGGCCCCGCGAGGTTGCCCGAGACGCCTTGGCCGCCCACACCGACGAGCGCCTACGCCTGGAGTACGTGCTGGGGGCGGACTGGTTGGATGCGGCGGTGGCCACCGTCGAGGTCGCCCTGGCCGCCGAACCTCCCGAACCCCAAGACGACATGGGCCCTCGGGTAGCTTCGGACCCCGCCTTGCAAGCGCTGATCAACCACTTGCTAGCCGATGTCGCCGCCCGGTTCACGTCATTGCGATACGGCCAGCTGCTCACCGAGGAAGATGAGACCTGGCCTCGGTGCTGGCGTTTCACGACCGACGAGCGCGCCACCCTGTGGGCCGGTACCCGCCGGTTGGCCAGTAACGAGCGCGGCAGCCACGGCACGTTGTTGTCGCCCCTGGTGGAGGCCATCCGGGTCCGCGGGCCCCTGCATCCCACCTGGGCCAGCGAGATCCCGTACTTGATGGTGGTGGACACCGAGGGTCTGGGCCACGTGCCAACCACCGCGTCTTCACTGCCGGTGGCGGTGCTGGAACAGCTCGAGCGGGCCGATCGCATCATCGTGGTCGACGACGCCACCCATCCCATGCAGGCCGCGCCGTTGGCTGCGCTGCGACAACTGGTGATGGCCGGCCAGCTCGACAAGCTGGCGTTGTGTTTCACCCACGCCGATGAACTGGTTGGGCCCAACATCTCCGGGCCTGTCGATCGACTGGCGGTGTTGCGCCGGGCGGTGAACCAAGCGGTGGCCTCCCTGCGTGACGAGTTGGGCGAGACGGCCTGGCCCGGACTCAGCCGACAGCTGGACAGCCACCTGTTCGTGGTCGGCCATTTGAATCGCCGCCTCGACACCCGGGTCGGGGTCGAGGCGGACGCGGTGGCGGAGTTGCTGCGCCTGCTGGAATGGTTGCGGGCCGAGGCGGCGGTCATCGACACTTCCTCGTTCCGTCCTGCCTACCGCATGGGCGATCTGCGCTCCCGGCTGATGGTGGTGGCCG
>JANPEN010000555.1:0-1700 GCA_031422955.1 Acidimicrobiia bacterium | reverse complement strand
GCCGTCGGCGCCGACGACAAACAACAACGGCTCGAATTGCAGCCCGAGCTGCGCCACCGCCGGAGCGATCTCCTTGGCTGCCTCGTCGGCGTAGACCTCGGCATGGATGAAACTGAACTGGGGGAAGCGGGGGGCGGCGGCGATGAGCAGGTCGAGCACGGGACCGCAAATGGCGGTCTGGCAATGGGCGGGGGTGCCGACCAGGTAGGCCACAGGCCGGCCGGAGGCCAAGGCCTCGGTCAGGGTCCGCTCGTGAAAAGGACAGGGCTCGGGCCGGGTGCAGAGGGGGGTAACCCCCCGAGAATCGGTGGTGGTAGGGGTGTCGAATGCCTCCAGCGGTTCACCGGCCCCCGGAAAGCTGAGCGAGCCCGGAGCACCGATGGTGAACAACTGCTCGAGTGTCTGGCCGTTCACCTTGGCCTCAAGGCTGTAGATGCCGGGCTGGGCCAGCTCCATCTCGAAGGGGTAATAGGCCCGGGGCAACCCCTCAACCCGCCGGCTGGCCGTGAGGGCGCCAACCTTGTCACCCGAGGCGTTCATCACCATCGCCTCCAGGCGTGCCGGCCCCGCCGAGAGGGGAACGCCGTCGGCGTCGGCCAGCCCGAAGGGTAGACGCTCCTTGCGACCAGCCAGATAGATCCCATCTGGGAAATAGCTGATCAGGGCGCCCGCAGTGGCCTCGTCGCCCTGGCTGGAACCGGATCCTGATGACCCCGATGATCCGCAGGCGGCGACGAGGCCGCCTGCGGCCAAACCGAAGAACCCGCGGCGGGTGAAGCTGCTCATGGCGTCCTCCAGCCTAGGCCGGGCGGGCCGGCAACGGTCACCGGCAGGGGTGAGGTCAACGCGGCCGGGCCGGCGCCGAGGCCGGGCGGTCTGGCGCCCGTGGCCTCAGTTGGATCGCGCTGGCTACGGTGGGCGCGTGTCCTCACCAAGAGCGGAATGGATCGACATTGGACGTGGGCCCCGGCTGCACGTCCTGCATTGGGGTGAGGAACACGAGGACCCCACCCCCCACCTACTGGTCCATGGGCTGGCCTCCAACGCCCGGCTATGGGATGGCGTCGCCGGCCAACTGGCCGCGGCCGGCCGAAGGGCAGTGGCGGTTGATCTGCGTGGCCACGGCCTTTCCGACAAACCTGACGATGGCTACGACATGGCCAGCGTGGCCGACGATGTCGCAGCACTCATTACCCGACTCGGGTTCGATCGACCGGTGGTGGCCGGCCAGTCCTGGGGAGCCAACGTGGTGATCGAGCTGGCCGCTCGCCACCCCCGAGCCGCCGCTGCGGTGGTGTGCGTCGACGGAGGCACCATCAGCCTGGCCGAGCGCTTCGCCGACTTCGACGCGTGCTGGGCGGTGCTAGCCCCGCCCGACTTCGGGCCCGATTTGACCAGGGCCCTGCTGGAGCAGCGCATGCGCAGCGGTCGACCCGACTGGCCCGACACCGGTATTGAAGGGGCCCTGGCCTGCTTCGAAGTGCGCGGCGACGCCACCGTGGCACCTTGGCTGACCCGGGAACGCCACCGGGCGGTGCTGACCGGTCTCTACGCCCATGTCCCGGGGACGCGACTGGCCGACATCGCCGTGCCGGTGTTGTTCATCCCCGCCGACACCGGAGCGGTGGCGTGGAGCAACGACAAGGCAGCCTCCATCGAGGCGGCCCTGGCCGGCCTGGCCGACGGCCGGGTGCGCTGGT
>JANPEN010000554.1:0-13592 GCA_031422955.1 Acidimicrobiia bacterium | reverse complement strand
GGATGGTGGACAGCTGCCACTTGCGCCCAATGGCGTCGCGCACGTCGACATCGATCTTGGGACCGTAGAAGGCGGCATCGCCCTCCTTGACCGCGTAGGGCAAACCTTCGGCCTCGACCGCGGCCCGCAGCGCCGCGGTAGCGGTCTCCCAAACCTCATCGGTGCCAATGGACTTGTCGGGGTCCCGGGTCGACAGACTCGCTTCGAAGTCATCGAAACCGAAGGCCCGCAACACCGAAAGCACGAAACGCAACAGGCTCTTGATCTCCGCCCCAACCTGGTCGGCGGTGCAGAAAATGTGGCTGTCGTCCTGAGTGAAGCCGCGAATGCGCAGCAGGCCGTGCAGGGTGCCGGCCCGCTCGTAGCGATAGACCGTGCCCAGCTCAAACAGTCGCAGCGGCAGCTCACGGTAGGAACGCTGCCGGCTGCGGAAGATCAGACAGTGCATGGGGCAGTTCATCGGCTTGGGGTAGTACACCCCATTGTCCATCTCCATGGGCGGGTACATCCCGTCCTTGTAGAAGTCCAGGTGCCCGCTGGTCTGAAAGAGCTGCCCGTTGGCCAGGTGCGGGGTATACACGAACTCGTAGCCCCCAGCTTCGTGGCGGGCCCTGGAGTAATCCTCGATGAGCTTGCGCACCGCCGCCCCCTTGGGGTGCCACACCGCCAAGCCTCCGCCCAGCTCGCTGGGGAAGGACAGCAGATCTAGTTCCGTGGCCAGCCGACGATGATCTCGCTTGGCCGCCTCCTCCAGGAACAAAAGGTAGGCGTCGAGCTCTTTCTTCGTCGCCCAGGCGGTGCCGTAGATGCGCTGCAGCATGGGCTGGTGCTCATCGCCGCGCCAGTAGGCGCCGGCCACCCGCATCAGCTTGAAATGGCCGAGAAAGGTGTTGGTGGCCGGAACATGGGGCCCGCGACAGAGGTCCACGAAACGGGGCGGGTTCTCGTAGAGGCGCACTGATCCTGCCTCCGTCACCGAGGTCGGATCATCCACGGTGCCGGCGATGATCTCGCGCTTGTACCGGTGCTTTTGGAAGATGGCCAGGCCCTCGCTAACCGAGCACTCACGGCGCAGGAAGGGCTGGGCCTCCGCGATGATCTCGCGCATACGGACATCGAGGCGTTCGAGGTCCTCGGGCCGGAAGGTGGCCCCATCGACCAGCTCGAAGTCGTAGTAGAAGCCATTTTCCACCGGTGGACCAATGGCGAAGGTGGCACCGGGAAACAGATCCAACACGGCCTGCGCCAACACGTGGGCGGTGGAATGACGAATGGTGTAGAGGCCGCGTTCGGAATCTGCGGTCACCACGGCCACGGTGGCGCCCTCGACCAGCTCATCGCGCAGATCGCGCTCAACCCCGTTGACATTGACGATCACGGCCGCTCTGGCCAGCCGCGAGCCGATGGAGGCGGCCAGATCGGTACCGGTGGCGCCCGCCGGCAGCGTGCGTTGCGAACCGTCGGGCAAGGTGATCGTCATGTCGCTCATAGCGAGGGCGAAGCCTACCGGTGCGGGCCGGGTGCACCTTCAGACATTCCGCGACACCGGGCCGGCCAGGGCGCCGTGGCCCAGCCAGGGTTCCTCCCGGCTCGGTCGGCCCGGCCCCAGCACCTCCACGGAACTGCGCCGGACGGTGGCCGGCTCCTCGCCGGGCATGGCCCGTTCAGTCGGGTCCACCGAGCGGTCCTGGCCGGCGTAGGTGTTGACGTAGTCCTGGCCGCTCAACTCACGGATCTCGAACATGACCTCGTCGATGATCTGGCGCAACACCCCGCGATCATCGGCGCGATCCAGGTAGCGCTGCACGGCGATCGGTTGCCCGAAACGCACGATCACGGACCGGAACGGTTTGGGGAAACGAGCATCAGGGGGTTGGATCTCCCGGGTACCGACCAGCCCGACGGGCACGATGGGGGCCCCACTGCGCAGGGCCAATCGGGCCGGTCCGGTATGGCCTTTGTGCAGCTTGCCCGAGCGCGAACGGGTGCCCTCGGGGTAGATGCCGAACAGCTCGCCCCTGGCCAAAACCGACTCGGCGGCGGCCAGGGCCGCCTCGGCGGAGTCGCCCCCCCGACGATCTATGGGGATCATGCCCAGCGCAGGGAACAGGTGCCGGGTCTTCCAACTGTCCAGGTATTCCGCCTTGCCCACGTAGGTGATAGGACGAGGCAGCACGCAGGGCAGAAAGAAGCTGTCGATGACGGAGGTGTGGTTGGGACAGAGAATGGCGGGGCCTTGTTTGGGCACATTGTCCAAGCCCTCGACCTGGAACCGCCACAACAGCCGGAACAACGGGGACATCACGACCCTGGCCACCGTGTTGAGCTGACCGGTGCGCGGTATCGGCGGGTTCACCCCATCTCCCCGATGCTTGGTCCCGGCAGCTCGACTCGCCGGCAGGGCCAGCTCATAGGACCACGCCGAGCAGGGCCGCAGCCGAGGACACCCCTTCCCCGCGGGCGACGGCTGCGTCGATGGCCGCCACCGCAGCGGGGGTGTCAAGATCGTTGTCGAGGGCTCGGCGTACCTCAGCCAGGGCGGCCTCGCCAACACCGGCTTGGGTCCAGCGCTTGAGGCGGGAGTCCGCCGCCGGCATCAGCTCATCGGTCCAAGACCATTCGTGGCGGTAGTGCTGGGCCAACAACATGACGCGAATGGCCCGAGGGTCCCACTCCTCACGTAGTTGGGATACGAACACCAAGTTGCCCAACGACTTGGACATCTTGTGGCCGTCTTTCCAGACGAGGGCGGCGTGCATCCAATGGCGGGCCAGCGGCTCCCCGGTCAGACAGCGCGACTGGGCCGCTGAACACTCATGGTGGGGGAAGATGAGGTCCGCTCCCCCGCCGTGCAGATCAATGGTGTCGCCCAGTTCCCGTTGGGCCAGGGCGGTGCACTCGATGTGCCAGCCCGGCCGACCGGGACCCCATAGCGAGTCCCACGCCGGTTCGTCCTCCATGGAGGCCTGCCACAGCACGAAATCGAGCGGGTTGCGTTTGCGGGCGTCGTCGGGGTTGCCCCCTCGCTCGGCGGCGAAGGCCAACATGGCATCCTCGCCGAGATCGAACAGGGAGCCGAAACTGGGGTCGGTGGCCACGTCGAAGAAAACCGCCCCCTCCGCCACGTAAGCGTGACCGCTATCGATAAGGCGGCCCACCACCTTGCGGATCTCGGCGATGGCGGAGGTGGCCCGGGGGGCGCTGTACACCGGCAGAAAGTTCAGGGCGACCAGATCCGCCTCCAGACGGGCTACCTCCCTGGCCGCCAGGTCCAGGTAGTGGATGCCAAGCTCGCGGGCTTTGCTCAGCAGCGGATCGTCGACATCGGTGATGTTGCGCACGCAGCGGGTCTCGTGGCCACGGTCACGCAAGCGCCGTTGCAGCACGTCGTAGATCAAAAAGGTGGCCGCGTGACCGAGATGGGTGGCGTCATAAGGGGTGATGCCACAGGTGTACATGGTCACCACCGGGCCAGGCGTGAAGGGCACCACCGCCCGCTTGGAGGTGTCGTAGAGTTGCATGGCCAAGGCCTGGACGGCGGCGGTCTGGCGTTGCGTTTCGATGCCCACCTCGCTCACTTAATTCCGGTGAACTTCACCGCGGCGCGGGTCTTGTAGCGAATGTTGAGCTGCAGCAGCACCGCCGCGAAGGCCTCGATGGGAGCCGCGTTGGAGAGTTGGCCGGCGTCCAGAGGCCGCAGGGCGGGCAGGGCGGCCACGATTTCGGAGGCGACCTCGGTGGCGGAACGATGGTCCGAACACACCAACACGTCGCTTTCGACCGGCTCGCTGATGTCTCCCAGCTCGCGGGCAGGGACATGGTGGAAGGCAGCCGCCACCCGGGATTTGGGCACGGCCGCTTGGATGTTGGCGGCCACCGAGCCCCGAGGCGGGACCAACGGCTGGAACTCGGATCCGACCCGAGCCAAGGCGTTGCACATGGAGATGACGACCTTGCCCTTGAGCTGGTCAGCCACCTGCAGGGCGGTCGACGTTGCCGCGTCCCAGGGGGTGGCGATGACCACCACATCGGCTTCCGACGCCCCCTCGTTGTCGGCCGCGCCAATGATGAGGGAGTGCCCTTCCCATTTTTCCAGCAGCTGGTCGCGCACCTCCATGGCCCGATACTTCGACCGTGATCCGAGCACCACGTCGAACCCATTGACAGCTAGCCGAACGGCCAGCCCACTCCCCGCGGGGCCGGTCGCCCCCAGAACACCGATGCGCACGAGCGACACAGTAGCGTTCACCGCCCGCAGCCACCGGTGACGCCCCGGTCGACGTAACGTTCGCCCACCACCAGCCGGTCTGAGCCGGGGAGGTCGCGGGCTGCTGCGTGCGATCCTGGCGAAAGGGAGAACCCGTGCCGTTGTTGGAAGGCAAGCGCATCTTGGTCACCGGCGTCCTCACCGACGCCTCCCTGGCCTTCGCGGTGGCTCGACTGGCGCAGCAGGAAGGGGCCGAGATCCTGCTCACCGGGGCCGGCCGGGGCCTTTCCCTGACCACCCGCACCGCTCGAAAGCTGGCCTTCCCGGTTGACGTATTGGAGCTCGACGTGGCCGATCCGGCCCACGCCACGGCGGTGGCCGCGGAACTTGCCCGGCGCTGGGGCCGCGTCGACGGTGCCCTGCACGCCATCGGCTTCGCCCCTCCGAGCTGCCTGGGGGGCGGGTTCATGGAGGCGCCGTGGTCCGACGTGGCCGTGGCCATGCAGATCTCGGCCTACTCGCTCAAGACCATCGCGGAAATCTGCGCCCCGTTGATGACGCAGGGTGGCGCCCTGGTGGGGCTGGACTTCGACGCCAGCGTGGCCTGGCCGGCCTACGACTGGATGGGGGTGTGCAAGGCCGCCTTCGAGTCCACCGCCCGGTACCTCGCCCGCGATCTTGGTCCGCGGGGCATCCGAGTCAACCTGGTGGCGGCCGGTCCGATCAAGACCATGGCGGCCAAGTCGATTCCCGGCTTCGCCGCCTTCGAGGATGCCTGGGGGCCGCGGGCTCCGCTGGGCTGGGACGTACGCAACCCCGAGCCGGTGGCCCGGGCCTGCGTGGCCCTGCTTTCGGACTGGTTCCCCGCCACCACCGGCGAGATCATCCACGTCGACGGCGGCTACCACGCCATCGGTGCGTAAAGCGCCCGCCAGAGCTGCAGCCCCCGACTACGCGCACCTGGAGGGGCTGGCTTAGCAGTACTGGATGAGGCTGGGGTACGGGTTCGTCCAGCCGCTACCCCCGGGGTGGATCTCGAAGTGCAGGTGGGGGGTGCCCCTCGCATTACCGGTGTCGCCCACGTAGCCGACCACATCGCCCTGGCTTACCCGGCCCAAGCTGCCGAAGTCATCCAGGTGGGCGTAGTAGTAGCGGTTACCGTCGTCACCCAACAAGAACACGCCGTTGCCCCCTGCGCCGTCCCAGCCGTAATTGACCGCCTCGCCGTCGACCACGGCCACCACCGCGGTGCCGTAGTCGGCGAACATGTCGGTGCCCCGGTGGGAGCGCCCCCCCGAGCGCGCCGCGCCCCAGGTGTCGCTGAAGCTGTAGCCGCCGGTGATCGGACACAACCAGTCCACCGGGACGGCTGGGCGGGGAGGCGGCGGAGGCAGGTCAGCTTCGCGTTCATCTGAGCCGCCGGAATTACCGGAACCACCCGCGTCAGCCCGCTCCTGGGCAGCGAGCTCGCCGGCCCGTACCGCTTCGTCGTAGGCAGCCTGAGCAGCGGCGGCCTCGGCCTGGCGGCGCTGCTGGTCAGCTTGGCGTTCGGATTCTTGACGTTGGCCTTCCAGTACGACCAGATCCCGGAGCCGCTCGTAGAGGGCGTCCCGCTGCTCGGCCAGCTCGTCTCGTTGGCGGTTGGCGTCCGCTCGCTGTTGGTTGAGCAACACAAGTTGCCGATCCAGGGCGGCCTTGGCCACGGACAACTCATCGCCCCGGCTGCGGGTCTCCCCCCGGGCGGCCCTGGACAGGGCCGAGGCCCTGGCCCTGGTGTTGATGTCGCTTTCGCCGAAGGGCAGCTGGCTGCTACCGGAGCGCACATACTCGTTCAGCAATTCCTCCGCCGCTACCCCCCGCAACTTCTCGTAGGCCACCCGGGTCTGCTCGATGGTCTGTTGCGCCCGCCCGATGGCGACCTCGGTCTCGTCCAGGCGAGTCTCGGCGGCGGTGAAGGCATCGGCGGCAGTGTTGGCCTCCGCCCGAGCTGCTTGGATCTCGCCTTCGTCGGCACCAACCCGTTTGGCCAGGGGGGCCGCGGCCAGCAGCACGACGGCCAGAATCCCTGCCAGCCAGGCGATCCGAGTGGGCGCCCAGCGAAGGAGCGCCATCCATCCGGGCGCCCTGCGAATGGACGCCCCGCCCCTGCGTACTCGACGCGGCGGGGACTGATCCGGAGGCCTCGTCATCAGAACCAGAGGTTAGCCAACACCGCGTGGCCCCCTCGGCGCCGCCACCGATTTCCCCACAACGAGGGGGTCGAGCCACGACTTACGCGTTGTCGCTCTCGTCGCGTATCTCCCCCACCAGCTCCTCGAGCACATCTTCCAAGCTGACCACCCCCAAAGGCGGACCGCCGGAAAGGCCGCCGGAGGTGTCCGTGCTCTGATCGAGGACAAGCACCAGATGGGTGCGGCTGCGGCGCATCTCCCGCAACAGCGTCTCCAAGTTGGCCTCGGGCGCGGCCAGTAGCAACCGCCGCCAGAAACGCTCGGGAACGGGAAGATGGCGCTCGCTGACATCAATCGCCAGCAGGTCCTTGGTGTGCACGAACCAGCGCACCGAAGCTCGGCCCGGCAGGGTCAACGGCAACCGGGAATGGCCGGTGGTGACCGTGATCGCCTCCAGGTCAGCCACCGTGTCCTGCCGACGGACCTTGGCCACCTCGGCCCAGGGGGTCATGACCTGCGCCGCGGTTCGGTTGGACAGATCCAACACGCTGGCCAGTAAGCCGTGGGCGAACTCTTCGATCAAGCCGTCTTCGTGGGAGGCCTCCACGATGGCGGCGATGGCCGCTGGCGACGAAGGCCGCTCCAAGGCCCGGCTGGGGGACACGCCCAGCAGCCGGGTACCCACGTTCGCCGCTGCGTTGAGCAGGCCGATGACTGGCCGGAACAACCACAGATAGGCCCGATAGGGCAGGGCTAGGGCCATGAGGGTTGCCTCCGGGGCGGCGATGGCCAGGTTCTTGGGCACCATCTCCCCCAACACGGTGTGCACCAGCACCACCGCTAGCAGCGACACCAGGAAGGCGGCGGGATGGGCCAGGCCCTCGGGCATGAAACTCAGCCGGTCCAACAGCCGGCCCAGGTGCTCGTCGAGGTAGGTCTCCAGCACCGAACCCAACCCCAGGGAAGCCATGGTGATGCCCAGCTGAGCGCCCGCCAGCTGCAGCTGGATGTTGCGGGTGGCGGCCAATGCCACACCGGCCATGCGACTTCCCGCCGCCATGCGGGCCTCGAGGCTGGTTTGTCGGGCGGCGATGGAAGCGAACTCGGCCGCCACGAACAGCGCGTTGGCTGTGATCAGCAGCACGCCGATCAGCAAGGCGTTCATGGGCGTTGCCAGGGGGTGACGAGGGGCGGCGGTGGGGTGACCAAAACCTGGGCGATCCGCAGCCGGTCCAGCTCCACCACCTCGAAGCGGTAGCCGTCGAAGGTGAGCTCGTCACTCACGTCAGGGATGCGAGCGAAGCGGGCCAGAAGGAACCCCGCTAGCGTCTCGTAGGCGCCTTCGGGCAGCTCGCAGCCGGTGGCGTCGAAGACCTCGTCCCGATGCAGGCGCCCGTCCAGCATCCAACCGTCCCCGGCCAAGGTCACCGCAGGACGCTGGCTGGGGTCGTGTTCGTCAACGATGTCACCGACGATCTCTTCGACCACGTCCTCCACGGTCAAGATGCCGGCGGTGCCACCGTGCTCATCGACCACCACCGCCAGTTGGCGGCCGGAGGCGGCCAGGTCCACCAGCACCCGGTCCAGGCTGCGGCTCTCGGGCAGGATGAAGGCTTCCTCAATGATCTCCGTGATCGGGGTGCTAGCCCTGGCCAACGGATCGATCTCGTAGACGCGTTGGACCCGCACCACGCCGACCACGTCGTCGGGTCCCCGCCCGTAGACGGGAAAGCGCGAGTGGCCGCTGCCCACGCTGAGCGCCACCAGGTCTGCCACGGTGGCGTCGGAATCGAGCGCCACCACATCGCCTCGGGGCACCAGCGCATCCGCGGCGATCTTGCCCGAGAAACGGATCGAGCGTTCCAGCAGGTCCCTGGCCCCTTCGTTGAGGGCGCCCTCGTCGGCGGCAGCCTCGATAACCAGCTTCAGCTCGTCGATGGTGCGGCTCGTGGCCAACTCCTGGCGAGGCTCGACTCCGAGCTTGCGCAACAAGGCGTTGGTCAGCCCGTTGAGCACCTTGACCAGCGGGGCGGCCACCATGCCGTAGGCCCGCACGAACGGCGCCAGCCGCAGAACGGTGTCATGGGCCTTGGCCAAGGCCAAGGACTTGGGGATGAGCTCGCCCAATACCATCTGGGAAACGGTGGCGATGAGCAGGGCCAAACCCACCGTCAGCCCGCTGGGCTCGTCGGCGGCGGTGCCCAGCACTGGGGCCAGCCATCCCGCCACCACCGGTTCGGCAATGAAACCCAGCATCAACGAGGAGGCGGTGATGCCCAGCTGGGCGGCAGAAAGGTGGAAGCTGAGCCGGGACAGCAGCGTGGCAGCCATCCGGGCTCGGCGCCCCCCGGCGGCCGCCTCGGCCTCGATAGCGATGCGGTCCACCGCCACCAGCGCGAACTCGATGGCCACGAAAAGGCCGTTGGCGCCCAGCAGGGCAACAATCAACGCAACCCTGAGTAAATCGCGCGTCAAGACAGGCTCGCGTACAGGGTCACGGGAAACTGGTCACGCAGTTACCGCGTCGCTGCATCAGAGGGCCAGTCTAGAGAGGTGGGGTCGCGCCCATGGTGGAGGCTTGAACGGTAGGGTCTCGCCCCGTGTCCGAGCTCGATCCGGTGTTACGCCTATCCGCGGTTCGCTTCACCCGCGGGGATCGGGATCTGCTCCACGACGTCAACGTCGAGATCAGGCCATCTGAGCGTTGGGTGTTGCTCGGCCCCAACGGGGCCGGCAAGACCACCCTTATTCGGGTGGCAGGGTTGTTTGAGTTCCCCACGGCCGGCACCGTGGAGGTGCTGGGACACCTGGCCGGTCAGGTCGATGTCCGACGTCTGCGGACCCGCATCGGGTTCAACTCTCCGGCCTTGACCGACCTGTTGCGCCCCCAGCTGTGCGCCTGGGAGATCGTCACCTCGGCTCTGCACGGCGCACTGGTGCCGTGGTGGACCCAGGTAAGCGCCGCCGATCGGGCCGAGGCCGCCGTGCAGCTGGAACGGGTGGGTTGCGCGGCGTTGGCCGAGCGGCCCTACGCCACGTTGTCCTCCGGTGAACGCCAGCGGGTGCTGCTGGCCCGCACCTTGGTGACCCGCCCGTCACTGTTGTTGTTGGACGAGCCGGGCGCGGCGTTGGATCTGGTCGGACGCGAGCAGCTCATCGAGACCCTCGACCGCATCGCCGAGGAGGCCGACAGCGCACCCATGCTGCTGGTGACCCACCACGTCGAGGAGATCCCCACCTCCTTCACCCACGCGCTGTTGCTGCGTGACGGCGGCGTTGTGTTCGCCGGTCCGCTGGCCCAGGCAATGGGGGCTGATCGGCTGTCGAGCTGTTTCGGCATGGACCTCGACGTCACCTACCATAACGGGCGGTGGAGCGCCCACCGGGCCAGGGGTCGGGGCGCTTAGCCCGCTCCCGAGCGGGCCAGCCCGGTCAGTACGACCAGGGACTGAGCCTCCACCCGGACCCGGTCGCCGGGGGCGTAGCGACGCAACCGTTCTGCCGGCAACGGCTCGCTGGTATCGAGCACCCGACGCCACCGCGAAGGCCAGGCGATGGGCGGCAGGCGGTAGAGCAGGCGCCCGTCGTGGGCATTGAAGACCACGAACACACTGTCCCCGACCATGGTCGGCAGGGCTCGTCCATCTAGCAGCATGGCCACGGAGCGGGCATAACCAGCCTCCCAGTCCGACGCCGCCATGACGGTGCCCTCTGGGTTATACCAGGCTACGTCGGTGATCCCACGGGCGTCGGGTCCCCCCGTTGACCAGCGGATCTGCCGCAGCACCGGGTGCTCGCGGCGAAAGGCCAGGAGCCAGCGCACGTAGCTGCGCAACCCCACGTCGATGCGTTCCCAGTCCACCCAGGAGATCTCGTTGTCCTGGCAGTAGGCGTTGTTGTTACCACGCTGGGTGCGGCCCTGCTCGTCGCCGGCACAGATCATGGGCACCCCCGCGGCAAAAACCAGGCTGGCCAGCAGGTTGCGCTGGTGGCGGCTCCGGCGTTGACGCACGAGGGCGTCTTCGGTCGGGCCCTCCACCCCGCAGTTCCAGCTGCGGTTGTCCTCGGTGCCGTCGCGGTTGTCCTCGCCGTTGTCCTCGTTGTGTTTGTGTTGGTAGGAAACCAGGTCCGCCAGGGTGAACCCGTCGTGGCAGGTGACGAAGTTGAGGGACGCCTGCGGGCGCCGTCCGGGTTGCTGGAACAGCTCGGCCGAACCGGTCAGAGAGGCCGCCAACGGCCCTAGCTGGCCCGACTCGCCTCGCCAGAAGCTGCGCTGGGTGTCACGGAAGCGACCGTTCCATTCAGTCCAACCCACCGGGAAGGCACCCACCTGATAACCGTCGGATCCCACGTCCCAGGGTTCCGCGATCAGCTTGACCCCAGCCAGGACCGGGTCGGCGGCGATGGCGTCGAAGAGGGCGGCGCCGGCATCGAAGGACCGCCGCGGCCCTTCCCGGCCCAACACGGTGGCCAGATCGAACCGGAAGCCGTCGACGTGGTAGTCGCTCACCCAATGGCGAAGGCTGTCCAGCACCAAACGCACCGAGGCGGCCGAGTTGGGGTTCCAGGTGTTTCCGCAGCCAGTGTCGTTCACGTAGCGACCGTTGTCCCGCACGTAATAGGCGGAGGGGTCCAGGCCTCGCCACGACAGGGTGGGCCCATCCTCGCCTCCCTCGGCGGTGTGGTTGTAGACGACGTCGAGCCAAACCTCCAGCCCAGCCCCGTGCATCGCCTTGACCAGCTGCTTGAACTCCGTCACCGGGTGCTGACCCCCCCGAGTGGCGGCATAGCCGGCGTGAGGAGCGAAGAAGCCGAGGCTGTTGTAGCCCCAGTAGTTGCCCAGACCTAAGGCCACCAGCCGCTGATCGTGGACGAAATGATGAACGGGCAACAGCTCCACGGCGGTCACGCCGAGGCCCCACAAGTACTCAACGACCGTTGGTTGGGCGAGGCCCCGGTAGCTCCCCCGCCAGGCTTGTGGCACCGCCGGATGGCGCTGGGTGAAGCCCTTCACGTGCAGCTCGTACGCCACCGTGTCGGCCCAGGCCGTGCCGGGGCGGCGATCATCACCCCAGTCGAACACCGACGAGGTGACCACCGAGCGGGGCACGTAGGCCGCCGAGTCGACACCGGGGGCGAACAACTGGTGGCCCCAACAGACCTCGCCCGCTATGGCCCGGGCGTAGGGGTCCACCAACAGCTTGGCTGGATCCAGGCCGGACGGTCCCTTGGCCCGAAAGCCGTAACGGGCACCGGGGCCCACGTCCTCCACTTCTATCCACCAGGTGTGACCCTCGCGCTCCATGGACAGCCGACGCTCGGTGGCCGGCGAGGAACCCCCTCCTGCGTCTTGGCCGGCATCGAAGAGACACAGTTCGACGGCGTCGGCCGGTTCGGAATGGACCGCGAAGGTGGTGGCGGCGCCCAGCCAGTGGGCACCCAGGGGCGGGATGGTCATGGTGGTGGCGTGATCCTGGCGAGGGGCGGGGGCGAGCGGGCGGCACCATCATGCCGGCCTTAACCCCCGATACCACCCGCCGGTCCTCAGGGTGCAGCCACCAGGGCGATCAGACGGGGCCTGGCCGCCTCGATCTGCTCGGCCAGCACCCGCTCGATCAGCGGTCCCCACCAGCTGCCGTCGTAGCTCATGGTCATGACCAACTCGCTGGCGCCCGAGGCGGCTCGCACCTCGGCGTCGAGCACCCAGGCGGCGTGGAGCTTGCCGTCCGGTTCGCTTCGCTCGAAACGGGCGTGCCGGTCAGCTTCGAGCTGGGTGCGGATCATGGTCAGCTTCTTGGAACGCCGCAACGGTCCCACCGACGCCGCCAGCACCACGGACCAGGCCGGAACGGTCCCGTCCAGAGCGGTCCCGGCCGGAGCGGTGTGCGGTTCCGCCCGTCGAACCAGCTCAAGCCAGGCCGGGTAGCGGCCGAGGTCGCTAACCCAACCAAACAGCTCAGCAACGGAGCAGGGCGCCTGCAGGGTGGCCTGGACCGGTTTCACCGGCGCTCTGGTCTCACGAGCTGGGACAACAGCGCACCACGCACCCCGGGCTGGATAGCGGCCAACACCCCTTCGGCCACGACCACGGTGGCGGTGGTGCCCAACAGCTCGTTGCTCACCCCCTGGCTGGTCCCCGCCTCCAGAGTGGCATCGTGGAGGGGGAACAGCAGCCCTTCGGTGGTGACCCCGCGGGCAGGGCCCGCCAGGGCCAGCAGACTGACCACGTCGCCAGCCTGTCCCTGCAGGTGGCGACGGCCCCGCACGACGGTGACCCGGCAGGCTCCCATCCGGGCCTCGACCCGCAGCGCCGAGTAAGGGGCCGACGCCAGCAACAACACGTTGGCCACCAGATGGTCGAGTCGACCACCATGACCGCCGACCACGGTGACCTCGACCGCTCCCGCGGCTAGGGCCGTATCGAGGGCGAGGGCCAGGTCGGTCTGGTCCTTGACCGCCGGATGGCGATCCACGACAGTCCCGGCCGCGACCAGTTCCTCGGTCAGCGTCGCGGGGATGGAATCCAGATCGCCAACCAGTACATGGACGGGCCAGCCGAGGGCCACCGCGTGCACCGCCCCGGAATCGGCGGCGATGACGAGGCCGTGGCGAGGAACCCCGAGGAGATCTGCAGGTTCACATCGCTCGCCCCCGGCGAACACCACCGCGTGCAGGGTCGGCCCCGTCACTTTTCGTCCGCGCTTTTATCCGTGAGCACGTTGTGGCTGCTGCCCACATTTTTGTCGGTGATCGACACGCCCGGAGAGCGGCGGCGCAGGGCGGCCAGCAGCGCCTCGAGGTCGCCCAGCTCGCGGGGCAAGCGGAGCGTCGAGCCGTCGGCAAAGCCCAACCGCATCGGCCAAACCCCCAGCGAGGTGCCAATCTCCACGGTACGTAAGTCCGCCAGAGGGCGGCTGACCCGACCGGCTCGGGCCACCGTCACCAGGTTATCGGCCGCGTCGAGTTGCACCGTACGAGGTAGGCGCCGGTTGCGACGCAGCACCACCAGCCCAACGGCCACGCTGGCCAGCAGCAGCAACACGCTCACACCCAAGGCCAGGGTGGACTGCACAGCCAGGCTCAACAGTAGGAACCACACCGGCAGGGTCAACGCGCTCAGCACCCCGCAGCCCAGCCGCTGGGCGAGCTCATCGCTGATCGTCCATTCTTCAACGGCGGCGTCGGGCACGCTCAGTTCCGCTGGCCACAGGAGC
>JANPEN010000553.1:0-6698 GCA_031422955.1 Acidimicrobiia bacterium | reverse complement strand
AGCAGGCAAACATCGAATGGGCCCGGCGTTTGGAGAAAGCCGGCGTGCACGTGGTCTACGGACTAGTCGGACTGAAAACCCATACCAAGACGACCTTGGTCATCCGCCAGGAAGAGGGTCGCCTGCGTCGCTACGGTCACATCGGCACGGGTAACTACAACTCCCGCACCGCTCGCGTCTATGAGGATCTGGGGCTGTTCACCGCCGATGAACAGATCGGCAATGACCTCATCACCCTGTTCAACTTTCTCACCGGTTTCGGCTTCGAGACCTCCTATCGCAAGCTGTTGGTGGCGCCCAAGGACCTGCGCCCTGCCATCAGCGACCTGATTCGAGCCGAGCGCGACCAAGGCCGCGACGGTCGCATCATCATGAAGATGAACAGCCTGGTCGATGCCGATCTCATCGACGAGCTCTACGCCGCATCCAGCGACGGGGTGCAGATCGATCTCATCGTGCGAGGCATCTGCTGCCTGCGCCCGGGGGTGGAGGGGCTATCGGAAAACATCCGGGTGCGTTCCATCGTGGGCCGCTATCTGGAGCATTCCCGGGTGTACTACTTCGCCAACGGCGAGGGTCAGGCCAAACCGGTCTGCTATTTCGGTTCTGCGGATCTGATGCCGCGTAACCTTGATCGTCGCATCGAGGCATTGGTCCCCATCGCCGAGCCGGCTCTGCGGGAGCAGCTGCTAGAGGTGTTGGCGCTTTCACTGGCCGACAACACGTTGGCCTGGCGGCTCGACGACGACGGCGACTGGATCTCGGTGGCGGCCGAGCAGGGGACGCCGTTGGTCGGGTCGGCCAGCGGGGTGGAGATCCACCTGCGCCTGCACGACTACTGGGCCGCAAAGACCCAACCCCGAAGGTGAGCGCTGCTCCCGAGCCCTTCCAAGATCCGCAGGTGCGCGCCGCCGGTGGGGTGGTGTGGCGCCGAGCAGGCGGGGAGGGGCCCGGTTCGGCTGGTGTCGAGGTGGTGGTGGTGCATCGACCCCATCGCCAGGATTGGTCGCTCCCCAAGGGCAAGCTCGACCAGGGAGAGTCCATCGAGGCGGCCGCCCTTCGTGAGATTTGGGAGGAAACGGGCTACCGCTGCGCGCTGGGGCTCCCGCTCGGCAGGGTTAGCTATCGCGACCATCGCCAACGAACCAAGACTGTCTGGTATTTCGTGATGAACATACTCGATGGTACGGCGACCATCAACGACGAGGTAGACGAGATCGAGTGGCTGGCGCTGGCGCCGGCTGGAGCCCGCCTCAGCTACGACGCCGACCGAGTCATCCTGGAGCGCTTCGCGGGCTACTTGGCCCAGGCCGGACCGGCAGAACCCGTCTCTCCTGACGCCCTGCGCTGGCAGTGACCTGGTTCACCCCGGCCGAGCTGGCCAGGGCCGAGGCCTATCACCGACGGCGCTTCCAAGCCGAGCTGGTCGTTGCCGCGGTCACGCTGGGGACGTGGGTGGCGGTGGTGGTCGGTTTGTCCTCCGGCAACTCCACCGACTTGTCGGCGGGGTTTGCCTGGCCCGGCTCCTTGGCCCTCGGCGTGCTGGCCGCCGCCCTCGGGTTCCCCTTCGAGCTGGCCGGCGCCCTGTGGCGGGAGCTCATCCTTGAACCACGCCACGGCCTGGTCCGCCCCGACCCCGTCCGTCTCCTGGTGGGGCCGGCCGTGGCTGCGGCGGTGGTGGTCGAACAGGTCGCCGTGGCGGTGGTTCGGGCCGTGATGGTGGGCGCAGCCGCGGGCGCCGCCGGCTGGTGGGGAAGGGCGGATCCGTGGGTGGCTCTGGCCGGGGTGCCACTGCTGGCGGGCCTGGTGCGAGGTGGCGCCGAGCCGCTTGTCGCCACCCTCCGCCAGCGGCGAGACCAGGTCCGTCCGCTGGCCGAGGGGGCTGAACAGCAGCTCCTGGCGACTCTGGTGCAGCGGGCCCGGGCGCTGCGCCCTCTGCCCCCGCTGACGTGGGCTCAGGGTCGCGGGGCGCTGACCAGGCGAGGCGAAATGGCCTACGCCAGCGTTCAGGGCGCTTGGGTGCGCATCGTGGTCGACGTTGGCGTGCTCGCCGGTGAACCCGCCCTGCTTGAGGCGGTGGCCGCCCATGAGCTGGGACACGCCCGCGCGCTGCGGCCCGGCCTGGTGGGGCTCGCCCGACGCGCCGGCGGGTTCGCCGTGGCCGCCGCGCTGGTGGGCCTTGTGGTGCGAGTGGTGCTGGCCGGCGAGGCTGTTTCCCCCGCCACGCTGGCTGGCCCGACGGCTGGCGCGGTGGCCGCGCTGGTGCTGTTCAACATGTTCTCGGCTGCCCGCAGCCGCCGTCTGGAGCTGGCCGCGGACCGTTTCGCGGCGGGGTTGGTCAGCGACCCGCTGGCCAGTGGCGCAGCCCTGCACGAGCTGTTGATCCGAGCCGGCTCGGATCTGGCGCCGCGGGGCCTGCGCCGGGGCCTGGCCCGCTATCCGGGGGCCGAGCAGCGCCTGCAACTTCTTGGGCCGGCGCGGACCCACTCGGGCTGATCGGACCGTCTCAGGATTTTCCCGGCGGACAGAGGAGCTTTTCGGCTGCGCACGACAGAAGAGGTCGCCTTCCGCTACCGCACCGCCTCCGGCCACTGGTTCGAGGACGAGCAGGCTGACAGCTATGAGCCAAACCCTCACGGCAGCCACAACGCAGTGGTCACCACCTGAACGGTTTGGTGCTGGCTGAAGCGGTGGCGGTCTTCTTGGCCTCGTTGCGAGCGATGGGCAGGGCAGGCGATACCGTGGGCCCTATGCGCGCGGCACGGAGATGGGCGGGGTGCATGGTCGCCGCGGGGGTACTGCTCGTCGCCTGCGGTGCCGAGCCGGCCGCTCAACGCTCCACCTTGACCTCGACGGGCGGCCTGCAGGGCGGCTCGGGCCGCAACGGCTCGGCCACCGACGATACGGCGGGCGCCCTTGTCGCCTTGGAGGAGCTATCGACCGCCGCCTTGAGCCAACAGCTCATCTCGGTAGCAGGTCTGAGTGCGGACGCGAGCAAACCTGCCGTCACCGGGCTGGGCCCGTGGATCACGGTACGCGAGGGAGGTGCGGCGGGTTACGCCGATCTTGGAGGAGCCACCCTCACCGATCTGTCCGGCGACGGGCACGCCGAAGCTGTCGTTGGTCTGGTGGCCGGGGCCGGCCAGCCCGGCACCGGTTTGGTGGTGCTGGGTCCGGGCGAGGGTGCCCCCCGGTTGGTAGGTGACCCTGCCTTCTACGCGTCGTTCGGTTTCGCTGCTCGCGGCACGGTGGAGAGCGGCGAGCTGGTCGTACGCCACAACGTGGGCGCCGGCTGGGAGCCGCCCTGCTGCTACTCGGGTGAGGTGACCCGTCGCTTTCGGGTGGCTGCAGACCGACTTATCGAGACCTCCCCCGCCCTGGAGGTCGGCAACCTGGTGGCCAAGGGATTCACCGTCGATCATTTCTACGCCTTGATCAACGCACGTAACTACGACGGCGCCTATGCCCTTATGACCACGGTGGAACGCGAGCGCACCAAGGCCAGCCTGTGGCCCACCATTTGGTCCGGTGGCTCCCAAATCAGCGTGAACATCCTCTCCACGCCTCGCGCCGATGGGCTGTTCCCGTTCCGCCTGCTCATCGCCGGCGACGACGGAGGGGTGCAGGCGTGGCAGGGCGGGGTTGGCCTAGTTTATAACTCTCGATTGCACAGCTGGCTGATCGACCTGCTCTCGCTGCAGCCCGAGAACGTGTAGCCCCGGGATCCCTTCATTGCCGCTATGAGGGTCAACGTTGGCCGTTCGTTCACCTCACGTTCACGTCGAGCATCGTTCGGGTACATCTGGGCTTCTTAGCGTCTGCGCCGTGCTCACGTCATCCAACGAGAGCAGAGCAGCGACTCGAGGAGCGAAACTGATGATCAAGCGGCGTAGCGCAATGCTGGCCGGTGTGTTGGTGCTGAGCATCGTGGCAGCAGCCTGTGGAGGCGATGACACCGACACCGGCACTGCCTCGGGCGGCACTGCCTCGGATGGCACGGCGTCGAGCGGCACTGCATCGAGCGTCACGGCCCCGAAGTTGAGCGGCAAGATCAACATCTCGGGCAGCTCAACCGTCGAGCCGATCTCGCAGCGGGTCAAGGAGTTGTTCAACGACGAGCAATCCGACGTGGAGATCACCGTGGCCGGTCCTGGTACCGGAGACGGTTTCAAGGTCTTTTGCGCCGGTGAGACCGACATCTCCGACGCCTCTCGGCCCATCAAGGACGAAGAAAAGGCGCTCTGCACCGCAGCCGGCGTTGAGTTCGTGGAACTCAAGATCGCCTTCGACGGCCTGACGGTGGTGACCAACCCGAAGAACACCGCGGTGGAATGTCTCTCCAAGAACGACCTGTACGCCCTGATCGGTCCCGAGTCGGAGGGCTTCAAGACCTGGGCGGCGGCCCAACCGCTGGCCACTGAGCTCGGCTCCAAGATCAAAATGCCAGAAGCGCCCCTGTCCATCACCGCTCCTGGCGCCGAGTCGGGCACCTACGACAGCTTCATCGAGCTGGTCACCGAGCCGGTGGCCAAGAAGCGGGTCGAGGCCGGCAAGCTGGCCAAGGGTCAGGAGAAGGCCATCCGCAAGGACTACAACCCCTCCGGCGACGACAACGTCATCGTCAAGAACATCGAGGGCACGGTCAGCTCGCTGGGTTGGGTCGGGTTCGCTTTCGCTCAGGAGCAGGGTGCCAAGATCGGCTCCATCGCGGTTGACGGCGGCAAGGGCTGCGTGGAGGCCTCCGTCGAAACCATCGCCGATGGCACCTATCCACTTTCCCGGGCGCTGTACATCTACGTGAACACCAAGAAGGCCGCCGCCAGCCCGGCCTTGGCCGGCTACGTCAACTACTACCTGGAAGCCGGCTACGAGGCGGTCAGCGAAGTGGGATACGTTCCCCTTCCCGATGCCGAGCTGACCAAGACCGCTGCAGCCTGGAAGGCTGTGGCCGGCTGAGGTAGGCCGGCGCGGCGCGACAATTTGACAAGTCACAACCGAGGAGTGGGGACCGGGATTTCCGGTCCCCACTCCTAGCGCAGCGGATCACGACGACATCGATCACCACGGAAGGGACCATGACGGAAGGGCATACGGCCGACACCTCGTTGGATCCGAGCTCGAGACGGCACCAGCTGAGCGTGGCCGATCTGGCTGGGGACCCTCGACGGCTGGGTCGCGAGCGTAGGGTGCGTTGGTTGTTGCTCGGAGCGGCCTTGACGTCGGTGTTCGTCTCCGTCGCCATCATTTTTTCTCTGGTCACCGAGGCCGGGCGGTTCCTTTTCAGCGTCGACCTAGGGCGCTTGTGGACCGATGGATGGTTTCCCCGTGATGGCTTCTTCGACGTGAAAACCCTGGTGGTGGCCACGCTGCTTGTTACCGCGGTCGCCATCTCGGTGGCTGCCCCCGTTGGTTTCGCCACCGCCGTCTACCTTTCCGAGTACGCCAAGCCCAGGGCCCGACGCATCCTCAAGCCGATGCTGGAGACCTTGGCCGGGATCCCGAGTGTGGTACTCGGGTTTTTCGCTTTGACGTGGCTGTCGCCTCACATTGTGCAGCGTTTCCGGCCCGAGGCCCCGCTGTCCAACCTGATGGCGGCCGGTCTCGGAGTGGCCATTCTCACCATCCCGTTGGTGGCGTCGGTGTCGGAGGACGCCATGAGCGCGGTGCCCATCACGCTGCGGGAAGCCTCGGCGGGGCTCGGAGCTCGAAAAGTGATCACCAGCATGAGGGTGGTCGTCCCTGCCGCCATTTCCGGTTTGGTGGCGGCGTCAATCCTGGCTATCTCCCGGGCCATCGGTGAGACCATGGTGGTGCTCATCGCTGGTGGCGCCGACCAGGCTCGATTCACTGCCAGCCCCTTCGAGCCCAGCCTGACCATGACTGCGGCCATGGCCTCCTTAGCCGGGGGTTCCGATGCCGTGGTCGGTCAGGGCAACTCCTATCAGAGCCTTTTCTTCGTAGGCTTTTTGCTGTTCGTCATCACCTTGTCCCTCAACGTGGGCGCCAATCGGATCGTGCGCCGCGTGCGCCAGAAGTACTGAAAGGATGACGGCGTGGCGCTGAGCACACTGGGCGACTCCCGCACCCGCGAGCGTGTAGAGGCTTCTCTCGCCGGCGGTCGCGACGCTTCCGGCACTGCCTTCAAGCTGGTCCTGCAGCTGTCGCTGGTGCTGACCATCGTCATTCTGGCCGTGCTCCTGGGTCAGGTGATCAGCCTTGGCTGGGACACCGTGGCTACCCGGCTCGGTAGCTTTCTCACCGCTGAATCGCGCTCCCGAGCGGCAGAGGCGGGCGTGTTCCAGGGGTTGCGGGGCACGTTATGGATCGCCTTGGTGGTCACGGTGGTGGCCTTCCCCTTGGGCATCGCGGCCGCCGTCTACCTCGAGGAGTACGCCCCCCGAAACCGGGTCACCGCCTTCATCGAGCTCAACATTCGCAACCTGGCCGGGGTCCCCTCGGTGGTCTACGGCATTCTGGCTTACACGTTGTTCGTGCAGGCCCTCAAGCCGGTCACTGGAGGCAAAACCGCCTTGTCGGGGGCGTTGGCGGTGGCGTTGTTGGTCTTGCCGGTGGTCATTATCACCTCGGCCGAGGCCATCCGCGCCGTTCCCTCCAGCTTGCGGGAGGCGGGGTTCGGGGTGGGGGCCACCCGTTGGGAGGTCACTCGCGGCCACATCTTGCCCTACGCTGCGCCCGGC
>JANPEN010000552.1:0-2354 GCA_031422955.1 Acidimicrobiia bacterium | reverse complement strand
GCGGGAGCGGTCGGCCCCCAGCAGCGAGGCGAAGATGAACAACGACCCGGCCGGCACGGTGGCCTCGACCGGGGCCCACAAGCGAAACGCCGACCAGTCGCCCAGGAAGGCAACCAGCCAGAAACCCACGGCGGAGCCGGCCACGAAGCCACGCACGGGTTCGACCGGGGCTTGGTCCTCGCGAAAACGCTCCACCGCCTCGCGCAGATCCCCGGTGAAGGTGTCCCAGGTCAGCCGGCCGGGCAGACCAACCCGAGTGGTGAAGAAATAGAACAGCCAGGTACACACCAGCAGCATGGCCACACCTGAAATCACCGCGGCGATGGCCACGGGGACCTGGCGACGCCGTAGCCCAGCGGCCAGCAGGTGGGAGGCCAGCACGGCCACCAGCACGGGGGCCAGGTAGCTGCTGTCCACGAACAGCCGCTTGAAGGAGAGGGCGGCGGCCGCAGTCACCAACCACAGGCTCACCTCGGCCGGCACCCGCAGGGTGGGCCGGGCTGGGGGGCCGCTGCGGCGGGGCGGCTGGGGCGTGGCGCGGGGGGCCGGGGTGGGCCGGGCCGGCCCCGCCGGGTTGGCGGTGATCATGACGAAGCCCCCGATCGATGACCAGGCTCGCACCGACTGCTCATACGCCCACCCCGCCTGGCCGCAGGAGCCGGGGGGCGCCTCGCCCGGAGGTTCCGGCTAGACCGGAGCGGTTCCAGGCATCGGCGAAGATCACGTCTGGACCACAGCGCAGCTGTTTGGGGAGAACCGGGTTGGCAGTAGCGCCGGCTTCGGCCATTTCCTCGGGACCGGAACGGCCCAGGTTGGGGTCCTCGAACACGACGGTGACGACGTTACCGAAGCGGCGGCGCAACCCCCCTACCTTGGTGCTATCGGCAGCGGTGAGTCGAGCGACCACCAAGACCAGCGAGCCACCACCGGCCGAACGGACGAGATCGTCGACCCCGCCGACCAGCGAGGCAGCCGGATCGGTGGCGATCAGGGCCAGGTGATGCAGCAGGGCATCGAGATGGGCTCGGCCTAGGCCGAAACCGGAGTCGGCCCTGTCACTGGAGGTGAGGCGGATCTGGTCGCCTCGTCCATGGGCGGCCACTAAAATGGAAGCGGCCGCTGACACCGCCCGTTCGAAGGTCTCCGGGGTATGCGCGCCAGCCTGCACGTCGAGCAGCACCGTGGTGCGTTCCTGCCAGGGCAGCTCATGCTGGCGGATCATCAACTCCCCGGTGCGGGCCACCGACGGCCAGTGGACCCTGCGCATGTCGTCACCCACCACGTAGGGCCGCAGGGCGTAAAAATCGTCGCCCACCCGACCGAGGGCGTTGGGATGGCGGGACATGGCCTGGGGGTCGTGACTGGAGGCGTGGTCCAGGGCCATCAGGTCGTCGATGTGGGGATAGACCACCAGCTGGGACAACCCCACCGCGGTGGTGCGGCTCTCGCAGATCCCGAAGGGGTCGGCCACCACGATGTCGAGGGGGCCCACGCTGAGTGCGCCCCTGCGGTCGGTGGGCAGCTGGTAGGCGGCCCTGGCCTGTTCGTTGTGACCCAGCGGGCCGATCAACAGGTTCGCCCCTCGGGTACCGGTCACCGCATCGAAGAGACGCACCGTGGGGGTTTTGCGGGGGGTGTGGTTAGCCAGGCGCAGCTCGACCCTGGCGGCTCCACCGGCGTGGACCCGGGGCGGGATGACGGTGCGGGAGATGCCGACCTGTAGCCGGGTGAGGTTCACCGCCAGGGCTGCTACCAGCACCAAGGCGGCCACCCCGGCCCCCAGCAGGTACAGCTCGAAGGCTCCTAGGACGCGACCGGCGAACACGAGCGCGGCCGCGCCTACCAGGACGCTCCAGCCGGTACGGGTGAACATGTCAGCGGTTGTTGGGTACCGGGATCGGCACTTGGGCCAGGATGTCGGCGACGATCCGTGAGGCAGAAAGGCCCTGCAGCTGGGCGTCGGGGGTGAGCAACAGACGGTGGGCCATGACCGGCTCGGCCAGTGCCTTCACGTCGTCGGGGGTTACGTAGTTGCGCCCGGCTGCGGCGGCCCTGGCCCGGCACACCCGCTGCATGGCCAGCGTGGCTCGCGGCGACAGCCCCACCCACACATAGGGGTGGCGGCGGGACGCGTCGGACAGATCGACCAGGTATTCCTTGATAGCGGGGGCCACGTGCACGGCCCTGGCCGCAGCGACCATGGCGTCGACCTGGGCGCCGCTGAGCACGGCGTGGAGGGTCTCGAACCCGTCGGTCTGGCCGTGGGTGTCAAGAATGGTGATCTCGTCGGCCCGGGAGGGGTACCCCATGGAGATGCGCATGAGGAACCAGTCCAGCTGCGAGTCCGGCAGGGG
>JANPEN010000551.1:0-2867 GCA_031422955.1 Acidimicrobiia bacterium | reverse complement strand
GCGGGCGCGTGCGGCCACCGCGCGGGCGTGGATGACGCACGTCGGCGCCAGCCTGGAGCCCGTGTGGGCGCCTGCTCCGATGGGTCTCGGCACGTCGGTCGAGACGTGGTTCGCCGCAAACGGCGAACGGCTCGAGATCCTCGAGTTGGACCTGGCGACCCATGTCGCGAAGGGGCCGATCGACGACTACGACACGCGGGAGCGCAGGGTGGACCTGGGCGCTTCGGCCCGCTGGCTCGGCGAGGCGATCGGTGCGCTGTGCGATCCGGATGGAACCGGGGGCCCCTCGTTTGCGCGCCGGTTGTCGGGGTGGCTCGCTGCGCACGATGACGACATTGCTCAACTGGCTGCAGAAGGCCGCGTCGCGGCTCCCGACGACCCCAAGGTCGCCGAATCGTCCGAACTCTTCGCCCACGTGCGCACTATCGTCGCAGGGCTCGAAGTCCTCCTGAACGGATCCTCACCGGCGGATCCTGCGCCGTCAGCGTGAACACCATGCCGAGCGTCTCGTGGGACACCGGCGTGCCCGCGAACAGCGAGCACACGATCCGGTAGTTCCCCGCCGGGAGTGTGACGACGATCTCGTCGGCAGCTCCGGGGAGCAGGATCGATGCGCCGAGCAAGGCGCCCACCGCGTTGTAGACCACCAAGTCGTGGTCGTCCATGCCGCGGTTGTAGACGTTGATCCGGACACGGCCCGACGAGACCACCGTGCGCGACGGGTTGAGCTGGTACTCGGTCTCGTCGACTGACAGCGCCCGCGGAAACGCCGGTCGCGGGGGGATCTGGAGGCGATGCTTTCGGGCACCCAGGGCCGCACTGCCCGCGCCCGCAACGAGAAACGTGGCGAGCACGACGACGGCGACCGAACGGGGACGTCTCACCGGATGAGGCCGGGCGCGCCGTCTTTCCGAGCGAACGGAAACGGCCCCCCCGGGAGCACCGACGCAGGATCCGTTTGGAACCATTCAGCGAGGATCGCGGAGTAGACGGAGCGGAAGTCCGTCTCGACACTGAGGTTGCCACGATCGAGTGCTGCAGGCGTCATGAGCGCGGGCGCGCCGGCGAGGCCGCCACGCACGTTCGAGCCGAGCACCATGAGCGGACCACCGGCACCATGATCGGTGCCGAACGACGCGTTCTCGCCTGCGCGCCGGCCGAACTCGGAGAACACGACCGTGATGACCTGCTGCTCGACGTCCGCGAGATCCGCGTTGAAGGCGGTGAGCGCCTGAGCGAGGACCGAAAGCTGAGGATCCTGACTTGCGACCTGTCCGCCATGCGTGTCGAACGATCCCCAGTCGATCGTGACGACGCGGGTCCCCAGGCCCGCCTTGAGTAGCGTGGCCGCGAGCTGCAGGCGGCGCGACAGCGACGAGTTGGCCGGGTAGTTCGTGTTGACGGCCGGGGTCACGATCGTGCCGAGGTCCCGTGCGACCTGAACGGTCTGGCCGTACACCGTGCGGGATCTGCTGGTGGAAGCGTTGCCCGCGGGAACTGTCGCAAGGGGCTCGACATTGCCGTTGACGGGGACGCCACTGACATTGAACCCGAACCCGGCGAGGTTCTCGGGAACCGACGAGACCGGTGCGTGCGCGGCCCTGATCATCTTCGAGACGTTCGAGCCGATCGAAACCGCTTGGAGCGGGTTGGTGGCAGATCCGTTCTGATCCAGCCAACGACCGAGCCAGCCGGTTGACATCTTCTGCAGGGCTCCCGCGAACCACCAGTCACGGCTGGTGAAATGCGAGAAGTTCGGGTTCGCATAGTCGGTCGCCGGAAACAAGGCCATCTTCGCTGCGAGATCCGTATGTACGCCGGTTCCCCACAGGGCGTCGAGCCCACCGAGGGGGCCCGTGCCCAGCAACGCGTTCGCGAATGCGAGCTGGCTGCCGGCTGGACCCGCCATCGGCGTGCTCCCACCCAATCCGGGGCCCTGCGCGCGCCGTATCGTCGGGCGAAGGGCTGCGTATGCGTCGTATTGCGTCTGCTCGGACGGAACGAACGTGTTGGGTCCGTCGTTGCCGCCGTTCAAGAACAACATGACGATGCAGGGGTTCGCGACCGCGCCCTCCGCCACCGCCGACTCGAACGCCGTCTGCCACGGGATCTTCGATGCGGCGTAGACCGACGCGAACCCCAGGAACCCGTTCTTCAGGAACCTGCCGCGGTTGACCCGCGGCATCCTCGGGACGCCGTCCGGGAAGCCAAGCAGCGCTTCGGTCGGGATGGGCATGTGGTCGACGGGCACCATGTCGTAGGCGGCGCTGTCGGACGCGGCACAGTCAGCGCAATGCAGCGCGGTGATCGCATCGCCATCACGGGGTGGCTCGTTCATCACATCACCTGTCCGTCGGGGCCGCCGAGCATGAGCGCACGAAGCACGCGTTGGCGGGTGCGCCGTTGACTCAGCGTGCCACCCGCGGTCGCGGCCGCGTAGGCCTGGATGTGGGCCACGGTGGTGGGTGAGAGCCATGGTTGGCCCACGCCGGCAAACGCGCGGTCATACGCTTGTTGCGGTGTCTCGCCGACCACGTCCGTCTGGTCGATGGGCTGGCTGACCGTGAGGTCGGCGACCAGCCGGAAACGTGCGACCGCCGTGTTGGTATCGAGCCAGGCAGGTCCGTACTCCCACCCCGAGACGTCAGGCGGGAAGTAGGGCTCCTGCCCCATCACCTGCATCCGGGAGCGGGGAGCGCCGTTCGTCACGAACTGCCCCATCGCCCGCATTGCGCCGGGGACGAACACCGCGGGCGCCTTGATCATGTTGGGCTCGTCGATCGACTCGTACAGCGCGCGGTGCGTCAGGATCTTGCGCAGCACCGGACGGATCCGGAATCCGCGGCGAACGTAGGTGGCGGCCAGGT
>JANPEN010000550.1:0-6374 GCA_031422955.1 Acidimicrobiia bacterium | reverse complement strand
GCAACGCAACGTGCTGGCCATGTCGGGCCGGGCGGTGGAGGCGGCGGGGGATGTGTCCACCCTGTTGTTGGACAAGACCGGGACGATAACGATCGGCAATCGCCAGGCAACCCAGTTTCATGCTGCGCCCGGCGTAACTTTGGAGCGTCTCGCTGAAGTGGCCCGGCTCACGTCGCTGGCCGACGAAACACCAGAGGGCCGCTCCATCGTGGTCTTGGCCGAGGAAAGCTCTGCCCTGCCGGCCGTGCTGCCCGATGGAGCCACGTTGGTGGCCTTCTCGGCCGCCACCCGCATGTCCGGCCTCGATTTCGAAGGGCACTCGGTGCGCAAGGGAGCAGCCGATGCGGTACGGCGCTGGGTACACGAGCAAGGCGGGGCGGTGCCCTCGGTGGTGGTCGACACCCTGGAGGCGGTCTCCCGGGCCGGTGCCACCCCCTTGGTGGTGGCGGAATCCTTCGAGGGAACGGCCCATTGCCTCGGTGTCGTGGAGCTGAAAGACATTGTCAAGCCCGGTATGAGCGAGCGTTTCGAACAGTTGCGCGCCATGGGTATCCGCACCGTGATGATCACGGGAGACAACCCATTAACGGCGGCGGCGATCGCCAAGGAAGCGGGGGTGGATGACTTCCTGGCCGAGGCCACCCCTGAGGACAAGTTGGCTCTGATTCGCCGTGAACAAGCCGGCGGGGCGTTGGTGGCCATGACCGGGGACGGAACCAACGACGCACCCGCGCTGGCCCAGGCCGACGTGGGGGTTGCCATGAACACCGGCACCCAGGCCGCCCGAGAAGCGGGCAACATGATCGATCTCGACTCCGACCCCACCAAGCTGATCGAGATCGTGGAGATCGGCAAACAGCTGCTGGTGACCCGGGGGGCGCTCACCACCTTTTCCATCGCCAATGATGTGGCCAAGTACTTCGCCATCATCCCGGCCATGTTCGCCGGCGTGTTGCCCCAACTCGACCGGATCAACGTGATGCAGTTGCAGAGCTCCCGATCCGCCATCTTGGCCGCGGTGATCTTCAATGCGTTGATCATCATCGCCCTGGTCCCGTTGGCCTTGCGGGGCGTGAAGTTCCGGGCGGCCAGCGCGGCCACCGTGCTGCGGCGCAACCTTGGGGTCTACGGCGTCGGCGGCATCATCGTGCCCTTCGTCGGCATCAAGTTGATCGATATGGTCGTTACCGCTTTGGGAGTGAACTGACATGCGCCGCCAACTACGCCCCGCCTTGCTCGCCGTGGTGGTGTTCACCGTGCTGTGCGGGCTGATCTACCCGCTGGCGGTAACTGCGGTGGGCCAGCTGGCCTTCGGCCATCGAGCTGACGGTTCGCTCATCCGCCGCGACGGCGTCGTTGTCGGGTCTGCGTTGCTCGGCCAGAACTTCGCCGCGGACCGCTACTTCACGCCGAGACCGTCGGCGGCGGGCCCCGGCGGCTACGACGGCAGCGCCTCGGGGGGCTCCAGCGCCGGACCCACCAACGAAACGTTCTTGGCCACGGTGGCCGAGAGGGTCATGGCCTACCGGGAGGCCAACGGGCTCGGGGCCGGACAAGGCGTGCCCGTTGACGCCGTCACCGTTTCGGGTTCTGGACTCGATCCCCACATCTCGGTGGCCAACGCCCGCATGCAAGCGCCCAGGGTGGCCCAAGCTCGCCAGCTCACCTTGGAGGTCGTGTTGGCGGTACTTTCCCAGCATGTCTCCTCGCCGGCTTTGGGCTTCATTGGCCAACGTGGGGTCAACGTTGTCGAGCTCAACCTCGCCCTCGATGAGATTCGCTGACGGCCAGGACGGGTCACCATGAGCCGCGGCGAACTGCGCATCTACCTGGGAGCGGCGCCAGGCGTGGGCAAAACGGTGGCCATGCTGGACGAGGGCTTCCGGCGCAGGGAGCGTGGCACCGATGTGGTGATTGGCTACGTGGAAACCCATGGTCGGCCCAGTACCGCCACGCAGCTACGGGATCTGGAGACCGTGGCCCGACGCCGGTACGACTACCGCGGGGCCAGCTTCGAAGAGATGGATCTCGAGGCGGTGTTGGCTAGGCGCCCCCATGTGGTCTTGGTGGATGAGCTCGCCCACACCAACGCCCCCGGTTCGCTGCACGAGAAGCGTTGGCAGGACGTGGAAGCCCTGTTGGACGCGGGGATCAACGTGGTCAGCACGGTGAACATCCAACACCTGGAGTCGGTCAACGATGTGGTGGAGCGCATCACCGGCGTGGCCCAACGTGAAACCGTTCCCGATGTGGTGGTGCGCCAAGCCGGTCAGGTCGAGTTGGTTGACATGACCCCAGAAGCGTTGCGACGGCGCATGGCTCATGGCAACATCTACCCCGCCGAGAAGGTCGACGCCGCCCTTTCCAATTACTTCCGGCCCGGAAACCTGGCCGCCCTGCGAGAGCTGGCGCTCTTGTGGGTGGCTGATCGAGTGGACGACTCGTTGCAGGACTACCTGCGCGACCACGGTATCGCGGAGACGTGGGAGACGCGAGAGCGCATCGTGGTGGCAGTGACCGGCGTTGCCGCCACTGCCGAGTTGATCCGCCGCGCCGCCCGCATCGCCGCCAGAGCTCGGGCCGATCTCGTTGCTGTCCATGTTGCCTCCGCCAGCGGGCTAAGCGATTCGCCGGCCGACTTGGATCATCAAAGGGCCTTGGTGCGAGATCTTGGTGGCAGCTACCACGAGCTGATCGACGACGATCCGGCCCGAGCGTTGGTTGCCTTCGCCCGCAGCGAACGAGCCACCCAACTGGTGCTGGGCGCCACCGGCCGTACCCGATGGCAACGGGCAACCCAGGGCAGCGTCATCGACACGGTGGTTCGTCAAGCCGAAGGCTTCGACGTGCATGTAATCGCCACCGGGGCGGCACCCCGGGGGGCGGCGCCAAAAGTCCGGCGCCGCCCCCCGGCGCTTTCCGCTCGGCGCCGGCTGGCCGGGCTCGTTGTGGGTGGGCTCGGTCTGGTGGTGGTGACGGTGGGTTTGGCTCTCGTCCGCGACCGTGTCGAGCTGTCGAGCGTCTTTCTGGCCTACCTCGTCGTCACCGTGGCCGCCACCGTCATCGGCGGCACCCTGCCGGGGTTGGTCGTTGCCGTGAGTGCCTTTCTGCTCGAAAACTTCTATTTCATTGAGCCGATCCACACCTTCACCGTGACCGAACCCGAGAATGTCGCGTCGCTCTTGGGCTTTCTGGCCTTTTCTGTGGCTGCGAGCACGGCGGCCCAGCGCATCGCGCGACGCGGCCGTGAAGCGGAGCGGGCGCGGGCCGAGGCGGGGGCGTTGGCCCGCACGGCGGGAGCGTTGGCCGCGGACGCCGACACGCTCCCCCTGCTCGTGGACAACCTGCGCACGACGCTGGAGATCGATGCTGTCTCCTTGCTCGGCCGCGAGGGGGACCACTGGAACGTGATCGCCTCGGCGGGAGCTCCGGTGCCGACATCTCCCGAGGACGGCGAACGATTCACGGTCGACGCCGACACGGTCTTGGTGTTGGCTGGTCAAGTGCTCGACGTCGAATTGCGCCAGCTGATGGCTGCCTTTAGCGGCCAAGCCGCGGCGGTGCTGGAAACTCGCCGCCTGCGCCGCGAGACAGCCAAGCTAGATGGCTTGGCCCAGGCCGATGCCATGCGGGTCGGTCTGTTGCGCTCGGTGTCCCACGATTTGCGCACTCCATTGGCCGGTATCAAGGCCTCGGTGACCAGCTTGCTCGGTGACGAGGTTGACTGGAGCGCGGACCAACAGCAGGAGTTCCTCACCACCATCGACGAGGAGTGCGATCGTCTCAACCGGCTGGTTACGAACCTGCTTGACGCCAGCCGCCTCCAGGCCGGTGCCATCGTCACCCGCGTCGTTCCCGTCGCCCTCGATGATGTCGTCGCCGCCGCTTTGGCTAGCCTCCCCCGTTGCTCCCATCCGCTCGATATCGACCTCGACGGCGGCCTTCCCCAGGTCGATTGCGACCCGGTGCTGCTCGAGCGGGTCATCGCCAACGTGGTCTCCAATGCGTTGCGTTACTCGCCGGCGGACCGGCCCATTCGTCTCACCGGTGGAACCGTCGGCGATCGGGTTGAGCTGTTGATCATGGACCGTGGTCCGGGCATCGCGGCGGCCAACCGCACCGCTGCTCTGCGCCCGTTCCAGCGGTTGGGTGACCACGACGTCGCCTTGGGGGTGGGGCTCGGGTTGGCCGTCGCTCATGGCTTCACCGAGCTGCTTGGTGGGGAACTCCGGCTGGACGACACCCCCGGCGGTGGTCTGACCGTAACCTTGAGCCTGCCCAGGAGCGCCACACCATGACCCGCATCCTGGTGGTGGACGATGAGCCTCAGCTGGTTCGAGCGCTGGCCACCAACCTCACCGCCCGGGGCTACGAGGTCGATGTCGCCCCCGACGGAGAGACCGCGCTGCGCCTAGCCGGGGAACGCCTACCGGATCTGGTCATCTTGGATCTGGGTTTACCCGGAATCTCTGGCCTGGAGGTCATCGAGGCGCTGCGCGGATGGACCGAGGTGCCCATCGTCATGCTCTCCGCCCGCCATGGTGACCCTGACAAGATCAGCGCCTTGGATGCCGGGGCCGATGATTACGTCACCAAACCGTTCTCCATCGGCGAGCTGTTGGCCCGGGTGCGGGCCGCACTGCGCCGGTCCGCCCCCGGCGAGGAGGAACCGGTGATCACTACACCGGACTTCATCATTGACCTCGGTGCCCGCAGCGTACGCAAGGCCGGCGAGCAGGTGCACCTCACCCCCATTGAATGGAAGATGGTGGAGACGTTGGTGCGTAACCCCGGGCGGTTGGTGACCCAACGGCTTTTGCTCCAAACCGTTTGGGGACCGGGCTACCAGGATGAGACAAACTACCTGCGGGTACACATGACTCATGTACGACGAAAGCTGGAGCCAGACCCGGCACAACCTCGATACTTCCGCACCGAACCCGGAATCGGCTATCGCTACCAGCCGCCAGGGTCCCCCTGAACGGCCGGTGGCTGCGGTGCTGTGCGAACAGTAACGTCGGAGCGTGTGACGGCCCGTGTGACAGCCCGGAAATGTCCGGGTCGGGTCGGGTCGCCGTTTCTATTCGGCCAGCGGAGGTAGGTCGCGTGCGGGAAATCTCGGCCCGTGCATAGCTTTGAAGGCGGAGGCGGGGACGGCGAGGTGCACCTCGGACGGCGTCTCGTCGTCGTGGTGGGTTTCGACCCACTCCACGGGGAGCTGGAACTCTCGCATGGCGCGGTGGGGGAGGTCCAGGTGCAACCATTGTGAGATGGATGCGGGCAAGGTCGAGATGATCAGGCCGGTGTAATGGTGTTCGCCCAGCGCAGATCTGATCGCTTGCATGGGCTCGGACGCACCGACCTCACCGGTGGCGTGGATGCCGTCTTGCTCGCAGCGTTGGAGCTCACGGCTCAGCCGGTGCTGCGCCTCTGCGATGGCCGAGACCTCGGTGCTGGTCACCCCGAGGTGGGTTCTGCGGGTCGCCGGCACAATCACGTGGATGTCGGCTCCTTCCATGAAGCGGGCCTTGATGGTGGCGCTCAGCGCGCCCCCACCGAGCGTCTGATTTGCGACGACGAGGTAGCGGGCCATCGTTGGTCTCTCCAGTAGTAGTGGCCTGAGCTGGGCTGCACTTGCCAGGTAGGTCCCTCGCTCCTCGCTTTCGGTTGATCCGGAACCGACGCACCCCGGGAAGGCGGATTCCACTCACGAGGCAAGCTTTGATGATCGCATGGAGCGGCAGGTAATGGGGACGGTCGTGGCGAAGCGTCACGCGAATGGCACACAGCTTTGGGCGCGAGCCCCTTTTCACCTTCGTGAACGGGGAGCAGACTGGAACTAGCAACGGACCTCGTAGAAGGGGGCGGTGGTGGCGACCTTTATCATGCTTATCTCTTATACCGACACAGGGATCAGTCACTTCAAGACAATCGGGGAGCGCCTCGCGCACGCCAGGGCCGGGGCTACCGAGGTCGGAGCGACGCTCGACGCCTTCTACCTGACGATGGGCCAGTATGACGCGCTGGCGGTGGTCAGTGCTCCTGATGATGAGACGGCGGCCAAGCTCTCGCTCATCAACGCAGCCAATGGACGGGTGCGAATCCAGACCTTACGGGCCTTCACCGAACAGGAGACCATTCGATTGGCAGGCGAGCTGCCGATTTGATCTGACTATGCCAACCGCATCAGATCAGACCGAAAACCGGTCGCCCCCAACAGTCAGCGGTTGGAGGTCGGCATAGCTCAGACGTCGGCGTCATCAGCTGTCCCTGGTGTTGGTGCGCACGTCCCGGAACGCTACGTCGTTGTCGATGGAGGGCTCCTTGGGCAGGCCGAGTACCCGCTCGCCCATGATGTTGCGCTGTATTTCGTC
>JANPEN010000549.1:0-12837 GCA_031422955.1 Acidimicrobiia bacterium | reverse complement strand
GTGAGCGCTACGGCGAAGAACACAGCGAAGGTGAAGGTGGGAAAGAGCATGGCCGTCCAGGCGCGACCGAGCGCCGGAGCCGGCGCTCGTCTCGGATCAAGGCCGACTTGGGGTCAAACCCTAAGGTCGGCGCATGGGCGTGTGGGGGATACCGTCCAACAGGAAATCCGCGCCACTGCGGCGAAACCCAAAGGTGCCATACCAATCACCCAAGTGGGCTTGGGCGTCGAGCACGAAGGGGCCCGGGCGACCCAGGGCGTGGTCCACCAAAATGGCGGCTAGACCCTGGCCTCGATGGGACGCGGCGGTGACCACCCGACCGATGCGCCAGCCGTCGCCAGGTTCGGCCAGCAGCCGCAAGGCGGATACCGGGGCGCCGTCTGGTCCCTCGATCCAACACTGCCGGGTGGTCGTTTCCAGATCGCGCCCGTCGAGATCGAGATAGGGGCAGTTCTGTTCGACCACGAACACGATGCTGCGCAGGGCGGCCAGCCCGTAGGCCAAGTTCGGTGACAGCTGCTGCCAACTGGCCTCGTGAGGCTGGATCATCCGACGTCCTTTCCGACCAGACGCTCGCGGTAACGTGAGCGGCCGTGAACTCCGCCATGGTGCGTGCCAACGGTATCGACCTCTGGCAGGAGACCCTGGGCGATGAGGACGGGGCCCCGCTTCTGCTCATCGCCGGGCTGGGGGGTCAAGCCATTGGCTGGCCCGACGAGTTCTGTTGGGGCTTGGCCGATCGGGGCTTTCGGGTCATTCGCTTCGACAACCGCGACGCCGGCTTGTCCCACCACTTCGGTGAGCCGGTCGATCTGGGTGCGGCCGCTGGCGCCTTGCTGGCCGGACAACCCGTTGCCGCCCCCTATCTATTGTCCGACATGGCGGCCGACGCGGTCGGCCTGCTCGATGCCTTGGAGCTGCCGGCCGCCCACGTGCTCGGCGTCTCCCTGGGGGGCATGGTCGCCCAGACCCTGGCCATCGAGCATCCGTCCCGGGTGACCAGCTTGACCTCGTTGATGTCCAGCACCGGCCGAGCGGCCCCCGAACCACCCGATCCCGAGTTGCTGGCCCACATGTTGGGTCCAGTGGGTGACTCCCTCGAGGAGGTCCTCGCCGCCGGTTTGGCCTGGTCGGCGCTGGTTGCCAGTCCAGACCACCACGACGCTGAGCTGGTGAGCGCCTACATTCGTCGGGCCTTCGCCCGTAGTCCCCGTCGCGACGGGTTGGGCCGCCAGCTGCTGGCCATCGTGGCTTCACCCAGTCGTGAGGCGGCGCTGGCTCAGCTGCAGGTACCCACTTTGGTGGTGCACGGAAGCGTCGACCGCCTCATCCGGCCCGAGGAGGGTCGCCGAACGGCGGAGCTGATCGCCGGCGCGCAGCTGTTGGAGCTGGAGGGGCTGGGCCACGATCTGCCGGTGTTCTTCTGGGCGCCCATCATCGAAGCCGTCACCAGCCTGGCCGCTCGCTGCGCCGGCTAGCCACAGCGCGCCGTGTTTGAGCATGTCAGGTTTCAGCTCGTCAGGTTTGAGCTCGTCACGTAGAGCACGTCACGTAGAGCACGTCATCGTAAGGGAGTTCAGAATGGGTCCTTTAAGCGGTATCAAGGTCATCGAGTTGCAGGGCATCGGTCCTGGCCCGTTCTGCGGGATGATGCTGGCCGACATGGGCGCCACCGTGATCCGGGTCGATCGGGCCGGCAACGTCCCGGCCGAGGCGCCCGCCCAAGGCTCCTTCGACGTGTTGGCCCGGGGCCGCCAATCGGTGGCGGTCGATCTCAAGCAGGCGGCCGGGGTGGAGACGGTGCTGCGCCTCATCGAGGCGGCCGATGCCCTCATCGAGGGGTTCCGGCCCGGGGTGATGGAACGCCTCGGCCTGGGCCCGGAGACCTGTCTGGCCCGTAACCCCCGCCTGGTCTATGGCCGCATGACCGGCTGGGGCCAGGAGGGGCCGTACTCCCTGATGGCCGGCCACGACATCAACTACATCGCCCTGGGTGGGGTGTTGGCCCATGTCGGGCGGGCCGGCCAGGCGCCGTTGCCGCCGCTCAACCTGGTCGGGGATTTCGGGGGCGGCGGGATGTTGCTGGCCTTCGGTATCGCCTGCGGGCTGGTGGAAGCCAAGGCCTCGGGCCAGGGCCAGGTGGTCGACGCGGCCATGGTCGATGGTTCCGCCATTCTCATGACCATGTTCGCCGGCATGATGAAATCCGGCGCCCACACCAACGAGCGCGGCACCAACCTGCTCGACACCGGCTCCCACTTCTACGACGTGTACGAAACCTCCGACGGCCAGTATGTGAGCCTCGGCTCCATCGAGCCACAGTTCTACGCCGAGCTGTTGAAGCTGTCTGGCTTGGGGGAGGAGCCCGACTTGCCCGCCCAGCTCGACAAGGGCCAGTGGCCGGCCATGAAAGCGCGTCTGGCCGCCATCATGGCGTCCAAGACCCGCCAGCAGTGGTGCGACATCATGGAGGGTTCTGACGTGTGTTTCGCCCCGGTGCTGACCATGACTGAAGCAGCCCAACATCCCCATAACGTGCAGCGTCAGACCTTCGTGGAGGTTGCTGGCATCACCCAGCCCGCTCCCGCCCCCCGCTTTTCTCGGACCGAGCCGGCCATCCAGGGTCCGCCCGCCTGGCCCGGTCAGCACTCCGACCAGGTCCTGACCGACTTCGGTTTCTCCGCCGACGAGGTTGCCGCCCTACGCGCCGATGGCGCGGTCCGCTGACGAGCTGATTCGCCGTGAGTTGGACCTACACCGCCCATCCCCAGCACCTCATCTTCGGCGATGGCGCGGCCGCCCGGTTACGTCCTCTCCTCAAGGAGGCCGGCAGCCGCCGGACCCTGGTGTTGACCTCGCCTTCGGTGGCTGCCGACGAGGTCATCGCCGGCCTGGGTCGCTCCGTCATCAACGTGTGGCGGGAGGCTCGGCCCCACGTGCCGGTGCCTACCGTGCGCGCCGCCGTGCAAGCGGCCCGGGCCGACACGGTCGACACCATCGTGGCCATCGGTGGGGGCTCGGTCATTGATCTGGCCAAGGCGGTGCTGTTCTTCCTCGAGCAGGAGGCCGGCACGCCAGGGGTGACCTTCGCGGATCGGCCCCTGCTCACCGTGCTGGCCGTGCCAACCACCCTGGCCGGAGCGGAGGCGAGCTCCACCTTCACCATGACCGACCCTGCCGCCCGCCACAAGCAACAGGCCCAGACCCCCACCTTGGTGCCCCGCTGGGTCGCCTACGACACCACCCTCATCGCCCGCACGCCAGCCAAGCTGCTGGCCGCATCGGGCATGACCGCCATCGGCCATGCCCTGGCCGCCTTGCTGGGTCCGGGCGGGCCCGAGGCGACCGCTCTGGGCGCGGCTGCGCTGGGCCGACTTCACGGCGCGTTGACCAACATCGGGGAGGATCCCGATGCGCTGCCGGCGGCGGTGGAGGCCTCCGTGCTGGCGGCCCGGGGTGCGGCCAACAGCCGGCCCGATCTGGCCACCGCGCTGGCATTGCAGCTGGGGGGGCGCTGCGGGGTGGACCACGGCATCGCCATGGGGCTGGTGTTGGGGCCGGTGTTGCGGTTCAATCTCGACGCCCTGGGGGCCAGAGGCGAGCAGGCCGCGTCGCTGCTGGGCCAGGCCGATCTGGCTGAGGCGATCGATCGGCTCCGCCGCCACCACGGCTTGCCCGACAGCCTCAGCCAGCTCGGCGTGCAGGGCGAGGACATCGCCGCCATCGCCCGTCTCGTCCAACAGCACCCCGCCTTTCGGAGCAACCCCCGTCCGATCGGGGAAGCCGACGTCGTCCAGCTCCTCGAATCAGCCTTCTGACCAGCCCCCCAGTCCCGTCAGCCCCCACTCCACTCCGGCCCGTTCGAGCGATTCGACGTCGATTCGGTGTAATCGCCGGCCGCGTCGATTCGACGTCGATTCGCCGCTAAGGGCTGTATTCGGCCAGGGCGTTGGGCTCGCGAATGGCCTTGATGACGGCGTCAGCGTTGGTGAGATCTGCGAAGGTGGCGTCGGGCCCGAAGCCGTCGAGTTCGTCGACATCGAAACGTCCCGTAGCCACCGCCACCACCCGGGCGCCGGTTTCCCTGGCCGCCCCGATGTCGGCGGGGGTGTCCCCGATCACCACCGCGTTGGCGGCCAAGAACTTCCGCCCGTAACGGACGCTGGCCTGCTTCACGGCCTGGCGCACCAGATCAGCCCGGTCGGAAACCTCGTCGCCGAACGCGCCCACCGGGAAATAGTCCCGCAGCCCCGACGTAGCCAGTTTCAACTCGGCCACCTCGCGCAAGGACCCGGTGGCCACCGCCATGGCGATGCCGGTAGCCCGCAACTTACGCAGCACATCGGCCGCCCCGGGCAACACCCACGGAACCCGGTCACCGTCGTGAACCCGCAGCCGGTAGAACCGGCCCACGATGGCTACCCATTCGACGAAGCGACGTTGGGCCTCCTGAGGATTCATCCCGGCCAGCACCGCGGCTTGGTCGTAGAGGCGGCGATCCACCGCTCCGGCCAGCTCCAGGGTGGTGATGTCGACTTCGACGCCGAACACCAATCGGCAGGCATGTTCGAACGCGGCATGGTGCACCGGGTCACCGACCCGCAACAGCGTGCCGTCCAGGTCGAATAGGGCCAAGATCTCGTGGTTTGCCGCCACCCCGAGATCATTGCAGCCCCGCCGCCGCCCACTACGATCGGGCCACCGTGACCCTGTCGAACGTGCATGAAGCTTGGGCTTGGGTGGTTGTCATCGGTAACGGCCTGGCCGGGTTGTGGGCGTTGGGAGCCCACCGCTTCGCCAGCCTCCGGGGACGGGCCCTCTGGTGGTTCACCGGCACGGTCGAGGTGGCCATCTTCGTGCAGGTCACCCTCGGGGTGATCATGGTCGCCGGCCAGGACCGGGTCGCCCCCCAGTTCCACATGTTCTATGGCTTCGTAGCCCTCATGGCGGTGGCCATCATTTACAGCTACCGCCTCCAGATCGCCCGCTACCGCTACCTGCTCTACGGCGGCGGCGGCCTGTTCCTCATGGGCCTCGGTATCCGAGCCATGCTCGTCGGCGCCCGCTAGGCGCGTGCTCGTCGGCGCCCGCTAGGCGGGCGCGGGCGCCGGGTCAGAAGGTGGCGTGGGGGTGGCTTTCGGTCAGCCCGGCGTGGGTGACCTGGATGAACTCGGCCTTGGCCCACAGCTCCTCGATAGATCCAGCGTCGCAGTAGCTCATGGCCGAACGCACGCCTCCCATGAGGGTGCCGATGAGCTTGCCCACCTTGCCCCGGTAGGGCACCGAGCCCGATACGCCCTCGGCCGCTCGCTGCTCGAAGTACTCCACGTCGATGGATTCGCCCGAGCGTTCGGCCCGAGCCTGTACCGCCTCGAAGCTCGCCATGCCCCGAATGGTTTTGACCAACCCTCGGGAGGACTGTTCTAGCTCGCCAGGGCTTTCGTCGGTGCCGGCGAACAGCGAGCCGATCATGACAGTGGAGGCGCCGGCGGCCAGGGCCTTGGCGATGTCCCCCGAGCGACGGATCCCGCCGTCGGCGATAACGGGGATGCCCAGCCCGGCGCAGTCGTTGATGGCGGTGAGCTGGGGCACCCCCACCCCGGCCACCAGCCGCGTGGTGCACACCCCCCCGGGCCCGACCCCGACCTTGATGGCGTCGGCCCCGGCCGAGATGAGATCCTCGGCGCCGCGGCGGGTGGCCACGTTGCCGGCGATGATGTCCACCGCCTCGCCGAAGGTGCGCTTGAGCTTGATCAACTCGTCGATGGCGTGCTCGGCATGGCCGTGGGCGATGTCGAGCACCAAGGCGTCTGCCCCTGCGTCGACCAGCGCCCGGGCCCGTTGGAGGGAGTCCTCGTTGGTACCCACCGCCGCCCCCACCACCAGGCCTAGGGCCTTGACCTGGGCGACCATGGCCGCTTGGCTCTCAATGGGCAAGAAGCGGTGCAGCATGCCGATCCCGCCGGCCCGAGCTACCTCAATGGCCATGGCCGCCTCGCACACGGTGTCCATGTTGGCCGCCACCACCGGTAGCTCCAGGCTCACCCGACGGGACAGGAGGGTCCGCATGGACACGTCCTGGCGGGAGCGAATGTTGCTCCGTCGGGGAACCAGCAGGACATCGTCGAAGGCCAGCCCGATCCGGAGGTTGTCGAGGGTCACGTCGGCTCCTTAGCGGAACCCGGTGTTTACGCCCGACCGAAGTTCCGATCGAGTTTATCCGACCGGGTACCGCAGGACACCGCTTCGGTTGCCTCGGACCAGCACCAGCGGGGTGTTCTCGGCCGCGTTGCCGGCCGGGTTGGAACGCAAGGCCGCGACCAGATCGGCTCGGTCCACCCCTGGGGTGCTGGCCAGCACGTCGACCTTGCCCAGATCATTGGCGTCGACCACGGCCACCTCCAGGCCGGTGGCGGCATGGACGGCTCGGGTCACCCCGGCCGCGTCGGCTGGGCCGAGCACGATAAAGCGGTCGTAGGGGGGCAAGGTGCCGGTGACGTCGTCGATCAGTCGGGACTGTTCGCCAGCGGTACGGTAGAAGTCGCCATCGCGGTTGGCCAGCTTGGCCAGCAGCCCCTTGGTCAGGGCCCACACCACCTTGGGTGTACCCACCAGGTCGATGAGGGCCTGCAGGCCAGGGGCGGTGCCCAGTGAACCTCGCCCGCTGAGGAAGTAGCAGAGCCGACGAGTCAAGGGGGAGATGGCGATCTCCGCCGGATGGCGGAAACGGTTCTGCATGATGGCCAACGGGCTCTCACCGATGACCAGCACATCGCCGGGTTGGGCGTGGGGAACGGCGTAGCGCAGGGCCACCGCCACCGGATCATCGACCGGGGTCAGCAGGTGGGTGCGTAACGCCGCCACCGCCAGGCCATCCCCGACCGGTCTCCAGACCGGGTCAGCCGGCACCGCCGGGTCCGGTATTGGCAGGATCAGGTGATGGATCCGTTGACCCAACCCCTCGGCGCCGTAGAGCTCGACGTGGAGCAACAGGCACAACGCGTAGATCCCTCGGTGGGCTTGGCCCTCGACGGTGATGTCGATGTCGAGCTCGGTGTGACCGTGGGGCTTGATGACGAACGCCGTCCAATAACGGTCCGGACGCGGCGGGACGTCGGGCTCGGTGCTGCGCAGGTCGGTGTGCACCTGCAGGGCGTCGACGGGCTGCGTCGACAACAGGAACAGCTCGGGGCGCACGTCATAGACCATGACCTCGCGGTCACCGGCTTCGTTGGTCAGACGCACTCGAGCGGTGACGACGGTTCGTCCGGCGAGCACCTCGACCGACCAGCTCTCGTTGCTGAAGGAGGCGGCGTTGCCAACCGGCCGTAGGGCCGGTTCGAATAGCTTGTACAGCGAACGAAGGTCCGCCATCAGCCGGCCAGGCGTTTCTCCAGCTCACGGAGTTCATCGCGCAGCTCGTCGGGCAAACGGGACCCGATGAAGGCGTAGTGCTGCTCGTAGAGGGGCAGCTCCTCGCGCCAGGCTTCGTTGTCTACCGTGGTTAACTCGGCCAGCACGGCCTCATCCACCCGGGTGAGGCCGCTCACGTCGAGCGAGGCGGGCGTGGGGACATTCCCGATGGGGGTCTCCTGGGCCTCGGCCCGGCCGTCGAGTCGTTCGATGATCCATTTGAGGACCCGGCTGTTGTCTCCGTAACCCGGCCACAAGTAGCTGCCGTCTTCGGCCTTGCGGAACCAGTTGACCCAGTAAAGACCGGGCAGCTTGGCCGGCTCGGCATCGGTGCCGATCCGCAGCCAGTGGGCGAAATAGTCCGCCATGTTGTAACCGCAGAAGGGCAACATTGCGAAGGGGTCGAAGCGGACCTCGCCCACCTTGCCGAAAGCGGCGGCCGTCTTCTCCGAGGACATGATCGAGCCTAGGAACACCCCGTGCTGCCAGTCCCTGGCCTCGGTGACCAAAGGAACGTTGCTGGCCCGACGGCCGCCGAAGAGGATGGCGGAGATGGGCACCCCGGCGGGGTCCTCCCACTCGGCCGCGCACGAGGGGTTCTGGGAAGCCGGCACGGTGAAGCGGGCGTTGGGGTGGGCGGCGGGGGTGGAAGCGGCCGGAGTCCAGTCCTGGCCACGCCAGTCCTGGAGATGGGCCGGCGGGTCCGTCCCCATGCCCTCCCACCAGATGTCGCCCTCGTCGGTGCGGGCCACATTGGTGAAGATGGTGTTGCGCTCGATGGTCACCATGGCATTGGGGTTGGTGGCCTTGGAGGTTCCTGGTGCCACCCCGAAGAAGCCGGCCTCCGGGTTGATGGCGTAGAGGCGCCCGTCGGGGCCGAACTTCATCCAGGCGATGTCGTCGCCAATGGTCTCGACCTTCCAGCCCGGCAGGGTCGGGATCATCATGGCCATGTTGGTTTTCCCACAGGCCGAGGGGAAGGCGGCGGCCACATAACGTTTGTCGCCTCCGGGAGGCGTGACCCCCAGGATCAACATGTGCTCGGCCAGCCAGCCGTCATCGCGAGCCATGGTGGAGGCAATGCGCAAGGCGAAGCACTTCTTGCCCAGCAGGGCGTTGCCGCCGTAGCCGGAGCCGTAGCTCCAGATTTCACGGGTTTCGGGGAAGTGGGTGATGTACTTGGTCTTCGGGTCGCAGGGCCAGGCCACGTCTGGCTCGCCAGCGACGCGGGGCTGGCCCACGGAGTGCACGCACGGCACGAACCGGCCATCGGAGCCCAACACCTCGAGGGCCCCTTGGCCCATGCGGGTCATGATGGCCATGTTGACCACCACGTAGGCGGAGTCGCTCAGCTGTACGCCGATGTGGGCGATGGGCGAACCCAGTGGCCCCATCGAAAAGGGGATGACGTAGAGGGTGCGGCCCCGCATGGCCCCCGTGTAGAGGGTGGTCATCTCCGCCCGCATCTCCGCGGGGGGACGCCAGTTGTTGGTGGGGCCGGCGTCGAGCTCGCGTTCGGAGCAGATGAAGGTGCGGTCTTCTACCCTCGCCACGTCGCTGGGGTCGGAAAGGGCTAGAAAACTGTTGGGTCGCTGATCATCAGACAACCGCTCGAAGGTGCCCGCCTCGACGAGGAGCTGGCTCAGCCGGTCGTACTCAGCTTGGCTGCCGTCGCACCACTCGACGGCCTCTGGCTGAAGGATGGCAGTCCAGTGCTCGACCCAGTCGATCAGCTTGGCGTTTGCGGTGGGCGGCATGAACCCTCTTCCGACGTCGTTGTCGTGTTCGTGGTGGGCAAAACAGATTCTCACAGGCGGCTGAGCGCCTGAGGGCGGCCTGGCGACCGTTATCCGGAAGCCCCGCCCCTGCTTCGTCACCAAAGATGACTCAGCACGTTAGCATCAATAGACCAGATGGCTCTGCGATCAGGAGCGCTTCATCTGGCGGGGCCATACCCCGTTAGCTGTCGGGATAACCGGGTGTGGCCATGTCGACCTCGGAGCCCAAGCGCAGGCTCACGGCCCGACCATCTCCGTCGAGATCGAACACCACCCGCTGACCTTGGCGCACCATGCGCAGGATGGATCCGGCCAGGGGGTTGGGTCCCAGCTCGATCTCGGCCAGGTCGGTGTCGCGCAGCAAGCTGCCCGTCCGGGTACCAGGGTCATAGGACTTGATCACGCCTTGCACAACCCGGAGGTTACCCGCCCCCTGGCCACCGGCGGGTAATCGGCCGGGGTGATTCGCCCCGGCCGATTCGGGCAGGCCATCCGCGCCGTTCCGGCCGGTCGACGGGTCGGGCGGCTGCCTGAGCGACGGCCGATCATGCTCGTCGGGGCGAGTAACCTCATCGATCATGACGTCGGCGCCCCTGACGCCGGCCCCCCAGCCCCTCACCCTGCGTGAGCTCGACGCCATGGCCGTCTCGATGCTGCGTGGTGTCGGTCCCAAAAAGGTCGAGGCTCTGGCCCAGATGGGCATCAGTACGGTGGCGGATCTGTTGACCCATTATCCCCGCCGCTATGTCGATCGCACCCGCGAGGCGCTGGTGTCGGATCTGCGGCCGGGCGAGGACGCCACCGTGGTGGTCAAGGTGGAGCAGGCAACCAGCCGGCGCACCCGCAAGGGCCAGTCCATGACCAGCGTGCGCACGGTAGACGGACAGGGCGCCAGCCTCGGCCTCACCTTTTTCAACCAGGCCTGGCGGGAGCGTCAGCTGCAACCCGGCTCCCTGGTGGTGGTGTACGGGCGTCTGGAGCTGTTCCGGGGCGGACGTCAGATGACGGCACCAGTGGTGGATCTCATCGGTGATCGCACCGGACGCATCGTGCCCATCTACCCTCAGTCCGACAAGGCCGGGTTGTCCACGTGGGAGATCGGGGACCTGGTGGAAGAGGCCCTGCGCCGGGCCGAGGCTCGCCGAGGTTTCGCGGATCCTTTACCCGCCGGCTGGCGTCAGACCCTGGAGTTGATTGGTCGGGGGACGGCCCTGCGCACCATTCACGCCCCCGATTCCATGGGAGCCATGGTCGCCGCCCGCAAACGGCTCGCCTTCGATGAGCTGCTGCGGCTGCAACTGGCCCTGGTGCAACGCAAGCGCCAGCTCGAACACGCCGCCAAGGGGATCCGCCACCAGGTCAACGGCCCCCTGCTGGACCAGTTCGTGGCCGGCCTGCCCTTTGCGCTGACCGGGGCGCAACGTCGGGTCATCGACGAGATAGCGGTGGATCTGGCTCGGCCGTTGCCGATGCATCGCCTGCTGCAGGGTGATGTTGGCTCGGGAAAGACGTTGGTGGCGGTAGCCACCCTGCTCATGGCTATCGAAGGCGGCTACCAAGGTGCCCTCATGGCTCCCACCGAGGTGTTGGCTGAACAGCACGGCGCGGGCGTGCGGTCCCTGCTGGGCGGGATCGTGGTGGCGGACACCGTCTCCCTGCTGAGCGAACGCCCGGTGCGGGTGGAGCTGTTGACCAACCGCACGGGGGCCGCGGATCGGCGCCGCATCCTGGGCGGTCTGGCCACCGGTGAGGTGGACCTGCTGGTGGGCACCCACTCCCTCATCCAGGAAAGCGTGACCTTCGCCCACCTGGGGGCGGTGGTCATCGACGAACAGCATCGCTTCGGGGTGGAGCAGCGGGCCGCGCTGCGGGCCAGAGCCAGCCAAGGCGCCGCCCCCGACGTGTTGGTCATGACCGCCACCCCCATCCCCCGCACTGCGGCCATGACCGTTTACGGCGATCTCGATGTTTCTGTGCTCGACGAGTTGCCGCCCGGCCGGACCCCGATTCACACCGTGTGGGCGCGCGACCTGGAGGATGAGGCCAAGGCCTGGGCGGCGGTGCGTGACGAGGTGGCCGGTGGGCGCCAGGCCTACGTGGTCACCCCGCTGATCGAAGACAGTGACAAGCTCGAGGTCGCCTCCGCCGAGGCCACTTTCGCCCGTCTGGGCGAAGACGAGCTGGCCGGATTGCGGCTGGGGTTGTTGCACGGGCGTGTGGCCCCCGCCGACAAAGACCAGGTGATGGAAGCCTTCCGGCGGGCCGAGATCGACGTGTTGGTGGCCACTACCGTCATTGAGGTCGGTGTCGATGTGCCCAATGCCACCATCATGGTCATTCTCGACGCCGACCGTTTCGGGATCGCCCAGCTGCACCAGCTCCGGGGTCGGGTCGGCCGTGGTACGCAAGCCAGCACGTGCTATCTGGTCGCCCGTCTCGACCAGCCCGAGGGCGGTGCCGGCCCGGCAGGGGCAGCGGAACGCATGGCCGCCGCCGAGCAGCGCCTGACCGCCATGGTGCGCACCACCGACGGCTTCGAGCTGGCCGAGGTGGACCTCGAGCTGCGAGGGGAGGGCACCATCATGGGGGAGCGCCAGAAGGGGCGCAACGACTTGAAGCTGGCCTCCCTGCGCCGCGACAAGGATCTGGTGAGGCTGGCCAGGGAGGTGGCCATGGAGCTGGTCGACGTTGAGGGTGGCCTGGCCCATCACCCCGACCTTGAAGACGAAGTCCGTCTGCTGCTGGGCGACGCGGAAACCGACTTCCTGCTCAAAGGCTGACGGTCAGGTCTCCCCGGTCAGGTCATCTTCGTGCACGATGATGTCCCAGCGGTCCCAGCAATCTCGGCAGCGGTACACGGCATTGTCACCCACCTGCCAGCCGAACTCGGGCTCGAGCGACAACAACGTGCAAGGCCCGCCACAATCGATGCAGGTGATGATCTGCGCCGGACCCATGCAACGGCACCCTAGCGGACCCCGCTACGGTGCCGTCATGCGTGTTATCGCCGGTCAGGCCCGGGGCCGGGTGTTGAAGGCACCCACCGGATCCGCCATTCGTCCCACCGCCGACCGAGTTCGTCAGGCGCTGTTCAACGCCCTGGGCTCCCAGGTCGACCTGGTCGGTATTCGGGCCTTGGATCTGTTCGCGGGAACGGGGGCGCTCGGCATCGAAGCGTTGTCCCGCGGCGCGGCCGAGGTCGTCTTCGTCGACGACGACCCGGCGGCTCGGCGCTTGATCCAAGAGAATCTGCGCCTCACCGGTTTCACTGACCGGGGCCGGGTCCAAGGGGGAGATGGCACCAGCGCGGCCAGGGGCCTGGGGCGCTTCGATGTTGCCTTCTGCGATCCCCCCTACCGCTTCGAGGGCTGGTCGGCCCTGCTTGACGCCATTGACGCGCCCCTGGTGGTCATTGAATCGGACCGAGAGATCGACCCGGGAACGGGCTGGCGACTGGTCCGATCCAAGCGGTACGGGTCTACCGTGGTGCACTTCGCCCGGCGCAATGACCCAGTCGGCGGTGATGCAGTCGAACCCGGCACCCCTGTAACCGGCATCCGTATAACTGGCACTGCTGTCACTGAAAGCGAGCAGAACACGTGACCACCGCTCTGGTCCCCGGCAGCTTCAACCCCATCCACTTGGG
>JANPEN010000548.1:0-12556 GCA_031422955.1 Acidimicrobiia bacterium | reverse complement strand
CCCAGAAGTTCCCGCACCCTGGTGGTGGCTGCGGCCCGAGCCGCCAACAGCTCACCGGCTTCGATGGTGCCGTCCTCACCGCCGGCGGAAGCCATGATGCGACCGGCGTCGAGGGCTGCGCTGGTCACTACCGAACGGGCGTAGAGCCCCACCGCCACTTGGGTAGCCAGCAGCAGGAAGCCGAGGAAGAACACCACGCCGAAACAGGTTCCCAGCAGTCCGCTACCCCGATCGGTCGGGCTCGGGTCGGCGGGGAGGGGCTCAGCGGTGGCGTGGTTCAACCTCCGACCCTGGCGATCTGGGTCTCGGCTTTTTCTTTGGTCCCGTCGAGCAATCCCTTGAATGCCAGCCATGCGGCCGCGCCGAGGAAAGCCACAATCAACACGGCGATGGCCATAGAAATAACGCCTTCGCCGCGTTCGTCCTTCTGTTCCAGGCGATCGCTCAGCTGCAAGCGCCAAGCCAAGGTGGCAAGATGAGCCCGGCGCCCAAAATCGGCCAGATGGGTGGGATTTTTCATGATTCGTTACTTTCTGATCGTCGCCGCCCCTACAGGGCGGTGAAGGTTCGCATTGCTTCAATGAAGGGAATTGCCATGAACATCACGCCGGGCACCAACGTGGCGATAGTGACGGGGATCCACACCATCTGGGCCCGCTTCTCGATAACTTCAATGGTGCGGCGATGGGCCTCGCGCCGGATGATTCTGGCCTCTTCTGCCACCAGAGCACCCAGATCGGCGCCCTGGCGGTTGAGGGCCAACACGTTGATCAACCGATGCAGCTCGACCACGTCGGCAATGGCCCCCCACTCCCGCAGGGCGTCTTCCTCCGACAGGCCCTGGCGGACCCGGTTGGTCACCCGTCGCAGGTCCTCGGCGATGACCCCATTGCCCCGCCGGGCCAGCCGGTTGAGACCAGAGCCCAACGAGTAGCCGGCCGCTAACAACATGCCGAGCTGCTCTGCGGTAACCGGCAGCTCGGCGAACAGGCGAGCCTGGCGGGCGGCGCAGGCACCAGAAAGGCGTTGCTCGACGAGTAGAAAGGCCAGAACCGGCGCCCCCAACACGAACAGCAGACCGAACAGCGCCGGAGGGGTGGTGGCCAGCACCAGGGTGACCGCCGCGGCCAGCGCGGCGCCCGCCCACGCCGCTTGGCGCAACCGGAAAGCGGTGACATCGACGGGGGCGTGTAAACGGGCCAGCTTGACCGCCAACTCCTCGTTGATCCCGAACAGGGCGGAGAAACGTTCGCTGAGGGAGGAGACGAGGGGACCGATGACATCGCGGAAGGAGGCCACCGATAACGTGCCCGAGCGGCTGGGCTGGCGGGCCTGGGCGGGGGCGAAGCGGCGTAGGCGCTCGGTCAGGCGGGGGCGGCGGAACCAGCGCAGCTCAGCGAAAAGCAGACTGAGCCCGACCCAGGCGCCAACCGCAGCGATGACCAGGACGCGGTTCACGACGCCAGCCCGTAGTGGTTGCCGACTGGTTTGGGGCCAGCGATGGGAGCGAAGATTCGTTCCTCCTCGGGCAGACGCAAGAAGCGACCCGCCCACATCCAGCACAGGGCCATGAGCCCCATGGCGGCCAACACCAGCAGATGACCCATGGGGGTGGCGTATGCCCGACGCCCGGTGCAGATGAGCGACACGGCCGCCGCCATAAAAAGGGGTACGACGAGCACGAAACGGCGGGCGAAGCGGACCCCGGCCTGTTTGGCCCGAGCGTCTTTGCGGCTGGTCACATCGAGCTGACGGTCCTCGGCCAGCGCGCTCAGGCGGGGGCCCAGGTCGGTGCCGCCCAGTTCGTGGGCGATGAGCAGGGTCTCGCAGACCAAGTCGGCGGTGGGGTCGGCCAACCGCTGCTTGACCACCTCGAGGGTGCGGGCGAAATCGGTGCTGATGAGCCACTCCCGCTGGGCGGCGTCGAAGGCGTCACGCAACTCGGGGGGAGCGGACCGGCCGGTCTCAAACAGGGCTTGGGGCACCGAATGACCCAGGGTGGTGGCCCGCAGCCGAACCTCCTCGATGAGGCGGGGCCATTCCTCGCTGGCCCGCTCCCGGCGGGCTCGGCGGCGGTTGCGAAACAGCCCCACCGGGGTGACCGAGGCGGCCAGGCCGGCCACCACCGCGGGCAGCAATGCGGCGAACAGGGCGAACCCGACAACGGCGCCGAACACCGCCAGCAGCGCCACCACGCCGCAGAACTCGCCCAGGGCCACGTCGGCCAAGCCGGCCTGAGCCAGCCATTGGCGCACCGTGCCCGCCGGGCTCAAACGCCCAGGGCGCCGAGTGCCGCGGGGCGCCAATTGGCGCCAACCAAAGGCGATGGCGGTGTAGAGCAGGTAGGTGCCTGCGCCCGCGCCCAACGCCAACACGGCCGCCGGTAGCACCGCCAGGTTGGCCGCCGCCAGCACCGTCAACACCGCCATCACGGCCGGTTGTCCTGCAGGAGGGCTCGAAGATCGCAGCCGTTGAGTCGAAGGGCTCGCTCCATGCGGGTCGGTATGTTGCCGGTCCAACGCAGGGGGGCGGCTGGTCCTTCCCTGGTGAACAGCTCGGTGACGGTGAACTGGGCGGCGTCGAAGCCGCCGGTGAGATCTTCCACCGCGATGATCTCGTTCACTTGGGGGCCGCGGGGCCCGCGCCCGCAGTGCACGACCATGTCAATGGATTCGCTTACCAGCGTGTTCAACGCGCTCATGGGTAGATCGCGGGCGGCGTCGGCTAGTTGGCAGATGAAACGCAACCGGGTCAGCGCTTGGCGCGCCGAACCGGCGTGCACGGTGGTGTAGCCCTTGACCCCCGAGGACAGCGTCAGCAACAACGGCAGCGCCTCTCGGTCTCGGACTTCACCGACAATGGCCACATCGGGAGACATGCGTAGAAAGCCGGCCACCAGGCGGCGCAGATCGATCTCGCCCCGGTCCGCCCGAGCCGAGCGGGTCTGCATGGAGGCCACGTTGGCCAAGGGAATGTCGAGCTCGAACACTTCTTCTGCTGTGACAATCCGGAGGCTGGGGTCCAGCTCTGCGGTGCAGCAGGACAACAGGGTTGTCTTGCCCGAGCCGGGAGCGCCGGCGAACACGATGGAGCAGCGGGCTGCCACCGCCGCGCTCAACACAGCGGCAGTGGCGGCATCGAGCATGTCTCTGGCCACCAGCTGGTCGAGGCGGCCAAAGGCGTTGGCGGTGAACTTGCGGATGTTGACCACCAGGTGGCCGCCGCGGGCCACGTCGCCATGCACGATGTGCAGCCGTGCGCCGGAGGCCAGCTGGGCGTCTTGGAGTCCTTCGGCGGGGTCGAGCTTTCGGTGGCTGCCGGCCTCGTCGAGCAGCTTGGTGAGGGTGCGCACCACGTGGTCGTCGTCGTGAAAGCCCTCGTGGTGGTAGCCGCTAAGCCCGCTATGGCGACGCACGAAGATGGCGTCGGGGGCGTTGATCATGATCTCCCACACGTCCCCGTCGGCCAGCAGGCCTTGTAGGGGGCCGTAGCCGGTGAGGTTGCGCATGGCCCGTTCGGCCACCAGGGCCGGTTCGACCAGCTCGTAAGGGCGTAGACCCCGACGATGGTCGAGGTTCCACTGGTCGATCTCTGCTTCGACCAGGCGTTGGAGGGTGGCGGCGCTGTCGGGGGCGGCCATGTCCAGGGCGAGGGATGCGGCGCGCTGTTGCACGCTCTGTTCGATTTGCTGCAGCGGCGAGTCTTCCTCGACCCGTTGGCGGCCGGGGGCCCGAAGGCCTTGAGGTTCGGTGATGAATGCCATCAGCTGGCCGCCCGTTGGTGCAGGGCGATGCCCAGGTCGCCGGGACGAATGGATACCGGTTGGCGGCCGAGGGCGCCGAGGCCACCGTGGTGGGCCAACAGGGCGGCCACCGCGTTGGCCAGCGGCACGCTGAGGGCGGCGGGCAGGCGGGCCCCGTCTCGCAGCACCGTGTCGAGGCGGCGAATCTCGGGCAAGAACAACGTGGGGGCCAGACCGGGGTCGAGCGAGTCCTTGGAGTGGCGGGGTGACCCGTCGTGGGCGCGGCCCGGCCCTGAGTTGGTCAGCCCGGTGTCGGCCAGGCTGGTGATGGCCCGGCTGATTTCGGCTCGGGCCCGAGGGTGGCGGGGGGCCCGGTTGACCACCGGGACCAGACGCTGCGGGGCGACCCCGAACTGGCGCAGCCGGCCCAAGGTCCGGATCAGGCCGTGCAGGCCCTTGAGATCTGCGCTACCCACCGCCAAGACCACATCGGAGCGGTTTAACGCCCCCCGGGAGAGGGCATTGCGTTCTTCGATCTCGACTACCCCACATTCCGTTTCGCCCTCCACATCGGCCTCAACATCGGCCACCACCAGGGGAAAGGCGGCGTTGAGCCCGGCCAGCGCGGCGCTGGTGGCTCGGGGGCGCAGGGCCACCCAGTCCCGATGGCGGCGCAGGCCCAACAGCAGCTGGTAGCGCCGTCCGTCCACCGCGAAGGTGAGGTCGCGTACCTGGGCCGGCTGGACTTGGGCGGCGCGGAAGCTGTCCACCAGCTCGCTGAGGCCGGGCACGATGTCGGGGGCGGCGTGGAGCATGGCCTGGTCGGCGTCGAGGGCCAGGTCGGCCAGGACCACATCGTCGGCGCCGGCTTGGCGGTCGCCCAACCCTTGGGCCAGGGCCATGGCCAGCACCGAGGTGCCCGATCCGTTGCCCACCACGCTGATCCAGCGCCCGCCAGCCCCATCCAAGGCGCGGGCCAACTCGGTCTCGGGGCCACCGCCGCCCAGGGCTCGGGCCAGGGTGGCTTCGCTGGATTCCAGGGCGGCGGCGTGGGTGTCAAGGGTGACAACCAGGTCGGCCCGGGTGAAGTCGGCCGGCAACACGGCGTGCACGCCAAGGGTGGGCCAGTCCCTGGTGACGTTGGCGTCTTGCACCACGATGGTGGCGGAGCCGGCACTGCGCAGGGCGTCGACCAGGTCTCGGTCCAGCTCGAGGCTGGCCCCGTCCACCAGCAGGGCCGAATAGGCCCGACCGGAGGCGAGGTTGGCGGCCACCTCCTCGCGGGACACGCAACGAATGAACTCCAAGGGAGCGGAGCCACTGGTGGCCCAACGCCCGACCTCGCCGAACCAGGGGGTGCGGGGTCGGGCCAGACCCAGGACCACGAAACGGGTGTTCATCGGGTTACCTCTTGAGTGCTGTCGGTGGGGGTGGTGGTCGCGGTGCCGCCGGCAGACGCAACCGGGGTCGGAGCCCCCGCCGGCAGCGGGAAGCGATCCGCTAGCCGATCGGTGGCCCGGGTGGAGCGCAGCACGGTCAGCTCCGCGGTGGCCGCGCCATGGGCGACGGCTAGGGCTTCGGCACCGTCGGTCAAGGCCAGGGTGATGACCACGTCGTCGGAGAGCACCAGGGTGTATTCCCTGGCCGCCGAGGTGGCCACCACCAGGGCCTGTTGGACCAAAACGACGGTGGTGTCCTCGCTGGCGGCAACGACATCGACCCGGTCCCCTGGCAGCAGATCGCCCAGCAAGGCCCTGGCTCGGGGCACCGCAAAGGACACCTCCCGGAATCGCAGCAGCGCCTGGTCAACACCGGTGGGGTCCCCTTGGCCCGACGAGGCGGGGTTGGTTTGGACCACCGAGTTGGTCAGCAGTCCCCCCTGGGCCACCGGCCCTCTGGCCGCTCCGCCCAGGAGGGCGGCGGGGTCCTGAAAGGCGCTACTGGCCTGGGCGGCGGGCAGATCGAGGGCCACCAAGGCCAGATCGGCGGGGCCGATGACCGTACCGGGGGCCAACTCCCTGGCGGCGACCACATAGCGGGTGGTGGGGGCGGAGTCGCCCCCCCTGGCCACCACGAAAGTGCTCAGGGCCGCCGCCGCCACCAGCAGGCCGCCTACCACGGCTCGACTGCTGGGCAGCTCACGGTGGGTGCGGATGGTGCGCCGCCGAGGCGCCGCGGTGGGGGCACCCACGGCGACCACCGGTTCAGCGGACGTTAGTAACCTTTGCATGCCAATCGACCCTACCCATCCCTATTCAGGTCTTCCCGGTATCTTTCGGTATACTACGGGAGAGTTTGCCGAACATATCGAAAGTCGGCAAAAGGCTGTATAGGGTGGTGCACCTATGGGGAGCTCAGAGATCCGTTGGCTCAGTACGGCCGAATCGGCCCGTCGTCTCGGAATCACGCCGCGAACCCTCTATCGATTCATCGACGAGGGCCAGCTACCGGCTTACCGGTTCGGTCGGGTGATCCGGCTGAAGGAAGACGAGGTGGAGTCCTTCATCGAGGCGTGCCGGATTGCTCCCGGCACCCTTGACCACCTCTATCCGGAGACGCTGAACGAGGCCACGGCCACCGAAGAAAGCCGCACGTAGGTACAGCGCGGTGCCCAACCGGGGGTCTCGCCGGTGGAGGTCTGGCCGGGGTGGGCGGGTGCCATGGCCATCGCGGCCACGTCTTCCCCGACCCACAACAGGCGCCCGTGCAGGGTGGTGTTGCCAGTCAGGGTCAGGGCCACATCGGGTTGATCCTGGGCCAACTCGGCCAGTAGATGGCGCAGCGAAGGGCGTTCGCCCTCTACCGGGCGGTCACCGCGCAGGCTTTGGCCTTGGGCGCTGTCCAGGCCGACAATGTGGTCAAGGGCCACCAGGCTGAGGCGCCGGCCGGGCTGGGTGAGGGCCACGGCGTCGGTTCCGACCACTGCCAAGACGCCACGGTGGGTTCCGCCCGAGCGGTCTCGCAACACGATGGGCTGGCCGATCTCGGCCAGGTTGACCAACAAACCGGTAAACGTGGTGGCCTCTTCCGCTTGGCGGGCGCGCCAGTGGGCCCGCCGCCGTTCGGCGACCTGTTGGTCGACCCTGGCATCAGCGGCGAAGCGGGCCAGGGCATCGGCCAGATCCCCAGCCTCGTCGGCCTGATCGCCGGCCTGCTGGCCGGCGCGATTGTCGGCGCGCTCGTCGGTCCCGCCGTCGGCGCGGTCGGGCGAGCTTGGGGAGATTCGGTTGTCCGGCTCAGGTGGCCATGCCATGCTGCATCCCTACGGAATCCCCGCCCGTCCATCGGGTGTTGGGAAATCTGTGATCACCTCATGACTGCATCGTCTCCCGGCCCCGCTCCGCTGAAGCTCTCTGTGCCCGGAAATGAGGTGATGGCCACCTTGTTGGGCCCGCGCGACGAGCTGCTGCGAATCATCGAGCAGGCCTTTGCCACCACCGACATCCACGTCAGGGGCAATGAGATCACCCTGGAGGGGGCCGAAGCGGCAGAAGCGGCCCTGGTGTTCGAGGAGCTGGTGACCATGTCCCGGCTCGGCCACGTGTTGGACCCAGCCAGCGTGGCCCGTGCCATTGATATGGTCCGGGCCAACGAGCGGCCCTCCGAGGTGCTGACCTCCGAAGTTTTGCGAGCCTCCCGGGGACGTTCCGTTCGTCCCAAATCGGCTGGTCAGAAGCGTTATGTCGAGGCGATCGCGGCTAACACCATCACCTTCGGGGTAGGCCCGGCCGGTACCGGCAAGAGCTGGCTGGCGGTGGCCCTGGGGGTGCAGGCGTTGCAAGCGAAAGAGGTCGAGCGCATCATCTTGACCCGCCCGGCGGTGGAGGCGGGGGAGAAGCTGGGGTTCCTCCCGGGGGACCTCACCGCCAAGATCGATCCCTACCTGCGGCCTCTCTACGACGCCCTCTACGACATGGTCAAGGCCGAAGGGGCCCAGAAACTGCTGACCAGGGGCCTGGTCGAGGTGGCCCCGCTGGCCTTCATGCGCGGCCGCACCCTGAACCGCAGCTTCATCATCTTGGACGAGGCGCAGAACACCACCCCCGAGCAGATGAAGATGTTCCTCACCCGGATCGGGTTCGGTTCCAAGGCCGTCATCACCGGGGACACCACCCAGGTCGACATGCCGGGTGGACGGAGCGGCCTCGACGGCCTCGAAGAGCTGCTGGCCGGCATCGACAGCCTCACTTTTGTGCATCTGACCAGCCGAGACGTAGTCCGCCACCGCATCGTGGCCGACATTGTCAACGCCTACGAACGAGCAGGGGCCCGGCCCCGCTCCGGGCACGACCGGCGATGATGCGCCGCCGGCCACCAGGTCCCGCCGGCCTGGCCGGGCCCTCCCACCCGAGCCCCGGACCTTGCCCCGACCCGTCTGCGGCGGTGGACGTGCAGGCGGCCAACGAGCAGGACGACGTCGAGCTCGACGCCGAGGCGCTGGGCCGGCTGGCCGGGGCCGTGTTGGCGGGAGAGGGGGTGACCGGGCCGGCGGAGCTGACCCTCACCTTCATCGACGAGGAGGCCATGGCCGCCCTCAATAAGGAGCACCTGGGCGAAAGCGGCCCGACCGACGTGCTCGCCTTCCCCCTGGAGGACCCCGCCGAGCTGGAGCCGAACCGACCCTCCGGCATGGTGGCCCTGCTCGGTGACGTGGTGGTGTGCCCCGCCGTAGCCCAGCGCTACGCGGCCGAGCACGGCCGCAGCACCGCCGATGAGCTGGCCTTACTGGTGGTACACGGGGTGCTGCACGTGTTGGGTCATGACCACGCCGAGGCCGAGGAGACCGCCCGTATGCGGGCCCGCGAGCTGTTCCACCTGCGCGCCATGCTCGACCCGGCGTTCGTGCTCTAGTCGGCCCGGCCCCTCCCCGTGTCAGCTCTCGATGTGGTCGCCCTCGTGGTGGTGGCGTTGGCCTTGCCGGCCAGCGCGGTGTTGGCCATCACCGACACGGTGCTGACCCAGGTCACCAGGGCCAGGGTGGAAGCCCTGGCCGACGAGCAGCCCCAGCGGCCGGCCCTGGCCTCGCTGCGGCGGATGCTGGCCCAGCGGGACGAGGCCCTGCACCCGGTGCTGCTGTTAGAGCTGGTCTTCGACGTGGTAGCGGCCGGACTCACCGCAGTGGTGGTCTATCGCTTGGGTGGCGGTTGGGCGGTGCTGGCTGCGTTCATCGTGGGCTTCCCGCTGATGTTCCTGGTGGCGGTGTCCCTGCCCCGGGCCTGGGCGTTGCACAACTTGGACCGCGCCATCGCAGTGGCCGCCCCGGCGGGGGCGGGGGTGGCGCGACTGTGGCCGGTTCGGGTGTTGGCCGAGCTGGGCCTGGCCATCGGCCGACGCTGGTTTCCTCCCGCCGAACGGCGCACCATCGATGATCTTGGCGATCAATCCTTCGTGGTGATGGCCGGGTCTCCGTCGGAGGCGGACCGCATCGACTTCGAGGACCAGCAGCTGTTGGCCTCCGTCATCGAGTTCGGCTCAACGGTCGTCCGAGAGATCATGGTGCCCCGGCCCGACATGGTCTGCCTGTCGGTGGAGCTGGCCCTTGGCGACGCGGTGGCCATGGTTCAGGCGGAGGGGTACAGCCGCTTTCCCGTCACCGGTGAGTCGATCGATGATGTGATCGGGGTCCTCTACGCCAAAGACGTGGCCAACGCCGCGCTCAGCGGGTCGGTGGGCCGTACCCTGGCCGAGCTGGTTCGTCCGGCCCGTTTCGTGCCCGAGCTGAAGACGGTGGCCTCGTTGTTGCGGGAGATGCAGCTGGAGAAGCTGCACCTGGCCGTAGTGGTGGACGAGTACGGCGGCACGGCGGGGCTGGTGACCATGGAAGACATCATCGAAGAGCTGGTCGGGGACATCGAGGACGAGTTCGACGAGGCCGGTCCGGCCATTGAGGAACAGCCAGACGGCTCGCGGCGCCTCCAGGCTCGGCTCCTGTTGGAGGAGGTCAACGACGAGTTGGGTTTGCATCTGCCCGAAGGCGACTGGGACACGGTGGGCGGGCTGGTCTTCGACTATTTCGGCACCATCCCCTCGGTCGGCGACGTCGCCCGCTTCGGCGACCATGAGCTGGAGGTGTCCTCCATGCGAGGTCGACGTATCGACGCGCTGGTGTTACGGGCCGTGCCGGTCCCGGCCGATCCGGCCAATCCGGCCAATCCGACCGGTTCGGCGGCCCGGACCGTAGGTCCGCCTGAGGCCCCCCAGCGGGCTGGAACACCGCGATGATCTCGGGCTTCGTGGCTGTCATCGGGCGCCCCAACGTGGGCAAATCCACCCTGGTCAACCAGCTGGTGGGGACCAAGGTCTCCATCGTGTCGGACAAGCCCCAGACCACCCGGACCCCCATACGGGGGGTGCTCAACCTGCCCGACGCCCAGGTGGTTTTTGTCGATACCCCGGGGGTGCACAAGCCCCGCACCCCCTTGGGTGACCGCTTGAACCACCGTGCCTACGCCGCCGCCGACGGGGTCGACGTGGTCTGCGTGGTGGTCGACGGTGCCTCCGGCGTGGGCCGGGGAGACGAGCGGGTGCTGGGCGGCGCCCCGGCCGACGCCGTGATCGTGCTCAACAAGGTCGACGCCCTCGATCGCGACGGGATCATGCGCCAGCTCACCCTGCTAAGCGGTCTGGGCCTGGCCCCACGTGGCCAAGCCGGCCGGAGCGGCCCGGTCGGCGGGGGCGGCCAACCCGGCGCGCCGGTGGATCGGCGCGAGTACTTCCCCATCTCGGCCCGCACCGGGGAGGGGGTTCAGGCCCTGGCCGACCACCTGCTGTCCCGGCTGCCCCAAGGCCCTGCCTTCTTCCCCCGGGACGAAGCGACCGACAATCCCGAGGCCTTCTGGGTGGCCGAGCTGGTCCGCGAGCAGCTGCTGGCCCGCACCGAGGACGAGTTGCCCCACTCCATCGCCACCCGGGTCACCGAATGGGAGTGGCCTCACATCCGCTGCGAGATCCTGGTGGAACGCGACTCCCAGAAAGGCATCGTAATCGGGAAGGGCGGCGCGGTACTCAAAGCGGTGGGCATCGAGGTCCGCAAGTCTCTCGCCGCCGGCGCCTACCTGGAGCTGGTGGTCAAGGTCGAGCGCAACTGGCAGCGTCGCCCCGCCTCGTTGGACCGCCTCGGGTTCTGAGTTCGCCTCGGTCGGTGGGCGATGCTCCCACCGTTGCTCCCGTTGCCGCCGAGGTGGCAGCGAACCGGTAGCTTGCGGGCGTGGTTGGCGCAGCACGACGAGGCAAGGGTCGCGACGCAGAACGAACCCGGTCCCTGGGGCTGGACCCCCGGCGCATTCCTCGCCACATCGCCTGCGTGATGGACGGCAACGGGCGCTGGGCCCAACAACGCGGCCTCAAGCGCACCGACGGACACGCGGCCGGCGAGGAAGCCCTCTTCGATGCGGTCGAGGGGGCCCTGGACCTGGGGGTGGGCTGGTTCAGCGTGTACGCCTTCTCCACAGAGAACTGGAGCAGGCCAACCGACGAGGTCCGGTTCCTGATGCAGTTCAACCGCAGGATCCTGCTCGATCATCGCGACGACCTGCACGCCAAGGGGGTGCGGATCCGGTTTCTGGGCCGGCGCGACTGGCGGGTGCCCAGGGGCTTGTTGCGGATCATCGAGGAGACCGAGGCCCTCACCGCCGGTAACCGGCGCATGACCTTCTCCATCTGCTTCAACTACGGCGGTCGAGCGGAGATCATCGACGCGGTGGCGGCCATGGTCCGCGCCGGTGTGTCTGCGGACAAGGTCAGCGAAAAGACGCTGCGCACCTACCTCTACGCACCCGATATGCCTGATCCAGATCTGGTCATCCGCACCTCGGGGGAGTATCGGATCTCCAATTTCCTGCTGTGGGAACTGGCCTACTCGGAGCTGATCTTCAGCCCCATCTACTGGCCTGACTTCCGCCGCCAGCACCTGTTCGAGGCCGTGCGGGAGTATCAGGTCCGCGACCGCCGCTTCGGCGGGTTGGCGTGAGTTGACATGAGCCTCTACCGGGCCACCGCCATCGTGGTGCGCACCTTCAAGGTGGCTGAGGCGGATCGCATAGCCGTGTTGGTCACCCTGGAACACGGCAAGGTCCGCGCCGTGGTCAAGGGGGTGCGCAAAACCACTGCCCGTCACGGCCTGCGCCTCGAACCCCTCGCCCATGTGGCGTTGCAGCTCTACCGGGGACGAGAGCTGGACACCGTCACCCAGGTGCAGGGCATCGACGCCTTCCCCGCCATCCGCAACGATCTGGACCGCCTAGCTCGCGCCGCCATCATGTTGGAAGCGGTGGAGATGTCGACCATGGACCGTGAGCCCGATCCCCGCCGCTACCAGCTTCTCTTGGGGGCCTTACGTGCCCTGGAGAGCCAGGATCGCCCCCTGGTGGTGAGTGCCATGTTGCTCAAGCTGCTGGCCTTGGACGGGGTGGTGCCGGTGTTGGATGAGTGCACCGGCTGCGGCCGTACCGACGAGTTGGTGGCGCTGGATCCCGAAGCCGGGGGGGCCCGTTGTCGAGGCTGCCGGTCGGGCATGCTGCTCAGCCCCCGCGGGTTCGAGCTGGCCCGGATGATGCTGGGCGGTCGACTCGGCGCCGCCCTCAACGAGGCCCGCTCGCCCGACACCGACGGGCTGGACCGGGTGGCCTTGGCCGCTACCGAACGCCATCTCGAACGCCGCCTGCGCGCCGCCACCGTGAACACCCACTGAGCCGGTTCCCCATAACAGCGGGGCTCACTGGCTAATCGGACCCCAGGCGTCGTTCTGTTCTTCCCACTGCACCCACTGGGCGGACGTCGGCTCCCAACAGATGTAGGCCCGGCGGGCGGGGTCCC
>JANPEN010000547.1:0-3767 GCA_031422955.1 Acidimicrobiia bacterium | reverse complement strand
GGCGGCCGCGGTGGTGACCGGGTCGCGGGCGTGGATCTGGGCGATACCGGTCGCCACCTTGAGGCGGGTGGTGGCGCCCAACAACACCGAAGCGGACACCATGGCGTCGCGTCCGGTCGCTTCGGGCAGCCACAAGGTCGGCCAACCCATGGCTTCGATCTCTGCTGCCAGCTCCCGCACCCGCGCCGAGGGCTGCTGGTCCAGCACGCCTTGCCAGATGCCGTAGCGGCCGATGTCCACACTGGTTTGCATGCTCAGCGACGGTAGTCGCTGCCGTTGGGGACCCAGGCGAGGGCGGGGGTCAGCCGCCCGCCCGTTTACGGAAATCGGGAGGAAAGGTGCCCGCCGCGATGCACCGTTGACTCCACCCAGCCAGCGCGCCCACCACCGCGTCGAGCCGGTCCCCGATACCGTCGAGAACGCTTTGTTGGGCCCGGTCGGTGGCCGCTTCGATGTCGTCGCGCACGGCTCGACCGGCACCGGTCAGGGTGTCCCCGTCGAGCAGTCCGTCGGCCCGCAAACGTTGGAGGGCGGTGGCGGTGTCGGTGTCGCTCCAGGCCCGGCTGGCGCTGTAGTCGCCCAGCCCGTAGCCGATCCACAGCTCGGTGAGGATGTTCATACGTACCGGATCGAAGCCGGCGGCCACGAAGGCGGCGGTGTGGCTGTCGCCGCGGTGTTCCCGCAGGGCGTGAACGGCCCGCCACATCTGCCCGATGGCTTCCTCGGGCCAGCCCAGGGCCCGGACCCCGCAGAACAAGGGCCGGCCGGTCCCGTCCGCCGCCTCCACGGCCTGGCGCAACACCGCAGCCACCTCGGTGAGCTCGGCGCCGGTGGGCTCGAGGATGGGGGACAGGCTGGCAATGGTTTCACGATCGAGCAGCGCCAGGATCTCCGCCCGGCTGATGGCCGCCCGGCCGGCTAGCACCATGGCCGCGATCACGCCCGGTTCGAACACCGCGAAGGCCGAGGCGGCCACGGCCGGCTCGACCTCACCCAGCACAGCCGCCCGCCCCCACACATAACCGGCGAAGAAATCCATGCCAGGGGTGGCTTCGCCCAGGGCCTGATTGACGGTTGGCGACCACACCTGGTGCATGGCCAGCGGCTCGAAGGCGTCGCGCAGCCGCCGGGCTGGGCTCGCCTCCGCCACCACTGCGGGGATGGGGGTTCCGGTGGGGGCCTCAACGAAGTAGGTGGCACGAAGCTCGGCGTAGTTCACGGGCCGCAGCGTAGCCAGGCCGCTGGGCCCGCCTCGCCGCTGGGACGAGACGGTCGGGGCAGGATGTGGGGATGGAAGGAGCCCACCGGGCGCGCTCGTGCTGGATCTGCCGGCAACGCTGGTTCTGGCCCCGGGCGCCGGTTAGAACGTGAAGCGCAGGTTGCGGGCCAGTTGATCGGCTAGGCCGGTGTCGCCTTGGTAGGTGACCTGGCCGGCAGCAATGGGTTGGGCCGGGTCGATGCGCCCGCAGGCCAACAGCATGAAGGTCAACGAGTCGGTGGTGATGGTTGCATCGGGGTGCTCGAGGTGGTCCACGGCGCGGGCTCGACCATCGACCACCGCGTTCAGCTCGGCCTGCAGGGGCCCGGTCAGCACGATCTTGACGCTGTTGCCTTCGGGGATGTTGGCGCGTTTGCCGACGATGTAGCCCAGGCTGAGTCGGACTTCCTCTAGCGCCATCTCCGCAGCGGGGCCAACGGTGTGGCCGGGGCGGGCAAGCGGCACCCTGATGTCTTGCTCGTGGACCCAGAAGTCGAAGGTGCGCACGGCCATGAAACGCCGGTAGGTACTGACCCCGACCGGCGTCCAGGAAACCTGATCGAACGCGGTGTCGTTCATGGCGGCCAACTCGGCCCGACGTTGGTCCAGCACGGTGGCCAGGTCCTGGGCCAGCTCGGCCCCACTCCAAGCCTGGGCGCGGTCCATGAAGGCGGCGATGTCCTGGAAGGGCAGGGGATTGTCCTCCGAGGGGGCCCAGCCGTACAGGGCGTGTTCGATCCCGGCCAGGTGGGCAGCCACATCCTGCACGCTCCAGCCCGGACACAGCGAGGGGGTGGACCACTCGGTTTCCGAGAGCTCGGCGGTGAGGGCCTCGAAGCTGTGGAAGCAGCGCAGCAGATTGTCAACAGCAGGATTGACAGCAGGATTAACAGCAGGGTCGGTCATAGCGTCCTCCGGTGGCGAAGCTGGCAACGTAGCGGGCCATCCAGATCAATGGCCGACCCAGTTGGGGGGACGCTTTTCGAAGAAGGCGGTGCGGCCCTCGGTGAAATCGTCGGTGCCGCGCACCACCCGGGTGGCCACCGCGGTGGCCTCCCAGCCCGCTTCATCGGTCAAGGTGTTGATCGCTTCGAAAGCGGCCAGACTCTGGCGCACGGAGACGGGAGCGTTGGCGCAGACCCGCTCGGCCAAGGCCAGCGCGCCCTCCAGGGCCCCGCCGGCCTCGGTGATGCGGTTGACCAGACCCAACTCGTAGGCCCGCTGGGCGCTGAGTTGGTCCCCGGTGAGGAGCAATTCCTTGGCGATGTTGAGCGGCAGGGCCCGGCCGGAGCGGAACAGCCCGCCACAGGTGGGAAGAATCCCGCGGGCCACCTCGGGCAGGCCGAAACGAGCGGTGGTGGAGGCAACCACAAGGTCCGCGGCCAACACGATCTCCATGCCCCCGCCCAAGGCAAAGCCTTCCACCGCCACGATGAGGGGCTTGTGGCGGGCCCGCCGGATCACCCCGTACTCGCCGCCTCGCTCGGTGGCGGGGCTGGCGGGCTGTTTCAGGTCGGTACCGGCAGAAAACACCGTCGCCGTACCGGTAAGTATGCCAACCCACAGCTCGGGGTCGTCCTCAAGGGTGTTGAGGGCCGCGTCGATGCCGTCAGCCAACTCCCGGTCGATGGCGTTGCGCTTTTCCTCACGGTGCAACGAGACAATGAGTACCCGGTTTCGCCGCTCGGTTTGCACGCTCATGTCGTTGATCCCTGCTTGTGTACGGCTTGTGTACGGCTTGTTTACGCTGAAGCCGATCATGCTGGTGCAGAAAGGCGCTGGCCCGCACATCGGACTAAGTTTCGGATCGAGTCCACGCGCCGGGCCAGTGCGTGCTCGATCTGCTGGCGCCCGATGCGGCCAAGGCCCTGGTAGAACTCGTTGACGCCGCCGGCGAAGGCTGGAAAGTGTCCCCAACCCGTTGCCGGCGGCCACCTCGGCTGCCGACGTGGCCTGGATCACACCTCGCCGCGGGGTTCAGCCCTTCTCCACGTTCACTCAACCGCTCAAGGTCGAAGGGCCCGCTCCCCGCCTGGCCCGTACCTACGTGTATTGCCAGCGCAGCGGCCCTGGCGATGTGTTCCGTCAGTTCGCGGATCGAGCCCGTCGCAGCACCGACTGGACGCTGGAAGAGATCGACGCCAGCCACAGTCCCCACATCACCGCCCCCGATCTGCTCACCGAGGTTTTGCTGCGGGCCTGCTGAGCCGCGACGAAGGCAACGATGCGCAGCCTTCGTGCCGTGCGGACTCGCTGGGAACGCGACGGTGACCGGTAGCCTGCCGTGGGACGTTGATCACCGGAGCGGAAGGCGGTCACCATGGATGCACGAGCGACGGGCGCGTGGCATGAGCGCACGTCGGCGCGGCTGTTGGCTGGCGTTGGCGTGGCCGTCGTCGGGGTTGGCTTTGCCACCTCTACCTCTGCCAAACGCGCCTCCGTCATCCCTTCGTCCCGACCAGGTTCAAGCCGGCGTTGGGCAGCCGGGTCACTCCGCCGACGCCTTCCT
>JANPEN010000546.1:0-5930 GCA_031422955.1 Acidimicrobiia bacterium | reverse complement strand
CCCGAGGAGGGACAGCGCGGTCAGCGGTACGGGCGCGGCGGGGCGCCCGGCCGCTTTGGCGATGGCGGCGGCGTCGCGCCGCGTGCCGCCCGACCCGCCGGCGGATTCCGCCACGCCCACGGTGGACATGCCCGACTCGGTCAGCGCCTTCCACAACACCGGGTCCAGCCCGCCCTCGGCGGCGCCGACCTTTTCGGGCTGGCACAGGTCCGCCAGCATCGCCTCGATGGTCTCCAACAACAGCGGATCGACCGTGCTGGTACTTATGCTCATGGTCATCAGCGCACTCCCAGTTCTCGGGCCACGATGCCCCGCAGGATCTCATTGGTGCCGCCCCGCAAGGTGAACCCGGGGGCGGACAGGACGGAATCCGCCACCAACTGGTCGAAGGCCTCGTTGTGCCCGGGGGCCACCAAACGGCGGGCGACCTCGGGGATCTCGCCTTCGAGCTGGGTGCCCAGGTCCTTGACCAGAGCAGCCTCCGTCACCGGGGAGCGCCCGGCGTCGAGGGACGTGGCCACCGAGATGCACAACCGGCGCAGGGCGGCCATGCGGGCCACCAGCGTGCCCAGCTCGGCGGCGGCCTCAGCGGAGGGGTCCGGACCCACGGCGTCCACCAGCGCAGCCAGCAGGGGATAGGTGGACAGGATGCGTTCCGGCCCGGAGCGTTCGTAGGCCAGCTCGCCGATGACCTGGCTCCAGCCGTTGCCTTCCACCCCCAGCAGCATGTAGTCCGCCACGAACACGTCAGTCATGACCACCTCGTTGAAATGGTGATGGCCCGACAACAGCCGAATGGGGCGGATCTGCACCCCGGGGGCCCGAAGGTCCAACACGAACTGGCTCATGCCGTTGTGGCGACCGCTGGACTCCGACGCCGGCGTGGTGCGTACCAGCACGATGAAGTACTGGTTGTTGTGGGCCTGGCTGGTCCACACCTTGGTGCCGTTGACCACCCAACCGCCGTCCACCTTGCGGGCATTGGAGCGGATGGAGGCAAGATCGGAGCCCGAATCAGGTTCGGACATGCCGATGGAGAAGTAGATCTCCCCGGCCGCAATGCCGGGCACGATCTCCTCCCGCAGGGCATCGTTGCCGTATTTGAGGATGGACGGACCGGACTGGCGTTCAGCGATCCAGTGGGCGGCGATGGGGGCCCCGGTGGCCAGCAGTTCCTCCACCACTACGAAGCGGTCCAGGGCGGAGCGTTCCTGGCCGCCGTACTGCTTGGGGTAGGTGAGACCCAAGAATCCCTCGGCCCCGAGCTTGGCGGAGAAGGCGGCGTCGTGGCCCGACAGCCAGGTGTCCACCCGGGGGGTGAAGCTCCCCTTGGCCAGCTCATCCTGGAGAAACGTGCGGACCCGGGAGCGGATCTCTTGGGTGGACGCCGGCAGCGCGGCATCGGGAAAGGTGAGGCGGTTGGCCATGGCCCTATGTTCTAGATCATGAGCCGTTCTGTGCGAGAGCTGGATCCGTCGCAGTGGACCTTGGTGGAGGCGGTACGCCAGCAGGCCCAGCGGTTGGGGTCGACAGAGTTCCTGCATTTCGCCGACGCCGCTGAAGGGATGGATGAGCGGCTGAGTTTCGCTGGGCTGGATCAACGCTCCGACGTGGTGGCCACCGCCCTGGCCGGACTCGGCGTCGGCCCGGGTGATCGGGTGCTGGCCCTGGCCACGAACTGCGCCGAGTTCGTGGTGGCCATGATCGCCACCCACAAACGGCGGGCCATCTTCACGCCGGTCAACACCGAGCTGATCGGCTCCTTCCTCGAGCATCAGGTGCGCAACAGCGAACCCCGGGTGATGCTGGTGGTCGCTGAGCTGATCGGATCCTTCGCCCTGGTCGACACGGCCGGCCTGGACATCGGCCACATCATCGTCATCGGCGACGAGGTCCCTGCCGACACGCCCGAATCGCTGCGCCTGGCTCCGATCAGTACGTGGTCGAGCCTGGTGGCGGATGTCGTTATCGATCCGGCCGCCATTCTTCGCCCCGAGCCGCAGGACGTCTGCACCATCATGTACACCTCGGGCACCACCGGTCCCTCCAAGGGTGTGCTGCTACCCCAGGCCCACTGCTTCCTGTTCGCCAAGGGCGCCGCTGATGCCGTGGATCTGCAGGAGGGCCGGGATCACTACTTCGTGGCCATGCCCTTCTTCCACGCCAACGCGCTGCTGATGCAGGTGTACGCCTGTCTGTTGGCGGGGGTTGGGGCCACCGTGGTCAAGCGCTTCAGCGTCAGCGCCTGGCTCGACCAGCTCATCGCCTGTGGGGCTACGGCCACCAACGCCTTGGGGGTGATGCCCGAGTTCATCTTCCGCCAGCCACCCGATCCGAGGGACCGCGCCCACCAGGTGACCCGCATCATGGCCGTACCCATCGCCGAGGAATGGGGGACGGCCTTTGAAGAGCGGTTCGGGGTGCGGCTGATCCAGGGCTACGGGATGACCGAGATCAATATGGTCGCATACAGCGACCCGGCCGACCCGGTCATGTCCGGCTGCGCCGGGCGGGTGTTGGAGGACCTCTACGAGGTGATCGTGGCCGACCCCGAGACCGATCTGCCGGTGCCGATTGGCCAGTCCGGGGAGATCCTCGTCCGGCCCCGCCAGCCGTTCTGTTTCAACCAGGGCTATTTCCGTATGCCCGACAGAACGGTTGAGGCCTACCGCAACCTGTGGTTCCATACCGGAGACGCCGGCCGCTTCGACCAGGACGGGCGTCTGTTCTTCATCGACCGGTTGAAGGACCGTATCCGCCGCCGGGGGGAGAACATCTCCTCCTACGAGATCGAACAGGTCCTCAACGAACACCCCGCGGTGCTGGAGAGCGCCGCGGTCGGGGTGCGCGTGGCGGGTGCGGGTGGGGAGGAGGAGATCAAGGCCGTGCTTGTGTTACATCCTCTGCCCGAGGGTGCCGACGGTCCCGGTGGCGGCTTCGACCCGGTGGCGCTGCTGGACTATTGCGTCGAGCGCATGCCCCGCTACGCCGTTCCCCGCTTCGTGGAGGTCGTGGCCGATCTGGACAAGACCCCCTCGGGCAAGGTCCGCAAGCAGGGCCTGCGTGACACCGGGATCACCGCCACCACCTGGGACCGGGAGACGGTGGGCTACCGAATCAGGCCCAGATGACGAAGGTGAACACCTGTTCTCCGTCGGGAAGCTCTCGTTGGTATGCGGCCACGGAGCGGGGGTCCTCCGAACCCCGCACCAGCTGACCCCACTCGCCCCGCTCACCCTCGGAGCCCCGGCCTACCCTCGCGTTGGCCCCCGCCGTTGCCGCCGCGGTGGCCGTGGTGGTGGCATCGCGGTGGGCGTAGATTTTGGCCAGCTGGTCGTAGTCGTGCTGGTTGGGGTGCTGGTTGGTGAGTGGATTATTGGTGTAGTCCATGCAGGTATCGAGGTTGGGGTTGGTGAAGATCTCGTCCTGATGGTCCAGGCCGAGGGTGTGGCCGACCTCTTGACACATGACCAGGTTGCGCCACGCCGGCGTGTTGTAGGTGGCGGTGTTGAAGTAGGTGTCGTTTACCTTCACCGTGCCCTGGGTGATGTGGGTTCCGCTGATCCAGACCTGGGCCACGCCCAGCCATCCGTTGGTGCCGTAGGTGGAGTTGCAGACCTGCACGGTGGCGGCCACCGCCCCACAGGTGCGAGCGGAGGTGCGTCCCCGAACCACCGGGGTGTCCAGTACCGGTGACTCGGTCCAGTCCGTGGAGGTGGTGGCCAGGTACCCATCCCAGGCCGCGCCTACGTTGTCCCCGAGTCGGAGGGTGATGGGGTTGGCCTTTCGGGCCCAGTGGTAGTTACCCCACGAATTGTTGGCGTCGGCGGGCAAGGTGACCGCCCCTACCATCACCATCGCCGTGATCAAAACCGCTGCCCCGCGCAACCAGGATGCCCGCATTTACCGCCCCGAGTGTTCGCCGTTCGGCTTGATGCCGCCCGGTAGCCGCCGCGTCAACAGCCGGCTGGATTATCGAGGACTCTAGCGTTCCCCCCACCGAGTTTGGCGCGGTTCGGTGGTGGGGTCCGGGCGGGACCGTGAGTCGGGTCGGCTCAGGCCCAGATGACGAAGGTGAAAACTGCGCTGCCGTCGGGCAGGTCGCGTTGGTAGGAGGACATGGAGCGACCGTGTTCGGAGCCGTGCACCCGCTTGCCCCACTCGCCCCGCTCGTCCCGGTCATCCTCGGAGCCCCGACCGCCGTCGGAGCCTCGGCCCACTGTCGTGTTGGCCCCTGCCGACGCCGCCGCGGTAACCGTGGTGGTGGTGGTATCGAGGTGGGCGTAGATGGCGGCTAGCTGGTCGTAGTCGTGCTGGTTGGGGTGCTGGTTGGAGGATGGATTGTTGGTGTAATCCATGCAGCTGCCGAGGTTGGCGTTGGTGAAGATCTCGTCCTGATGGTCCAGGCCGAGGGTATGGCCGACCTCTTGACACATGACCAGGTTGCGCCACGCCGGTGTGTTGTAGGTGGTGGTGTTGAAGTAGGTGTCGTTTACCTTCACCGTGCCCTGGGTGATGTGGGTACCATTGATCCAGACCTGGGCCACCCCCAGCCACCCGTTGGTGCCGTAGGTGGAGTTGCAGACCTGCACGGTGGCGGCCACCGCCCCGCAGGTGCGAGCGGAGGTGCCTCCCCGAACCACCGGGGTGTCCAGCACTGGGGACTTGGTCCAGTCCGTGGAGGTGGTGCGCAGGTAAGGATCCCAGGCCCCGCCCACGTTGTCCCCGAGACGGAGGGTGAAGGGGTTGGCGGTTGGGGCCCAGTGGTAACCACCCCACGAATGGGCGGCGTCAGCGGGGACCGCCACCCCGAGAACCGCCGTCATAACCGCAATCAGAACCGTGCCGCGCCGAATCCAATGTGCCCGCATCGCCATGTGCTCCTTGACTAATGTCCGTCCGCCGTCAACCGTTCGCTCAGGTCGCAGTGGGGATGGGGCACCGCCAGCGGGACCGCTTGACCATCATTGACCGGCGCGACTCCGTACGGTAAACGAAGGGTCCTCGACCGCCCGTGTCGGAGCGAGATTCAGTTGCACAAAGCGGTGCTACGTTGAAGTCGCGTCACGGGGTGTCGGTGCCAGCACCACGTTTCGAGGGCGTGACACGGGCCATCACCGTGTCGGTGAAACGCTCCAGTTGCTCCTCCAGTAAAGCTGTTCCGTCGGCGGAGCGGGCCGACAGCACGAGATCGGTGACGCCGATCTCTTCATACCGGCCGATGGTGTCGAGCAGCTGTTCGGCGGTGCCGTGCATGGGAGCCCGAGGCGCACGATCCCGGGGGGTCTCCCACAGGTCCAATTCGAGACAGGCATGGACCCGGAATCCATCGGCCCGGGAGCGACCGGCGGCAGCCAACTCGGCGTCGATCAGCTCCAGACGGGTGGCCATGCTCTCCGGCGGTAGACGCATGGGGTGCCAACCCTGCCAACGGGCGGCCCGGCGCAGGGCCGGAGGCCGGTTGCCGCCGACCACGATGGGCGGGTGGGGTTGCTGGCAAGGCTTGGGCGAGGAGACCACATCGGTGAAGGACCAGAACTCTCCTTGGGCGGTGGCGGAGCCGGGGGCCCACAATGCGACGAGGACATCAAGGAACTCGTCGGTGAGCCGGCCCCGCTCGAGGTAGGGCACACCGAGGGCGGCGTTCTCCTCGGGCAGGCTGCCCACGCCCACGCCGAGCACCAGGCGGCCCTTGCTGAGGTGGTCGATGGTGGCCAGTTGCTTGGCCAGGTTCATCGGGTGCAGGTAGGGCAGTACCAGCACGCTGGTACCCAGCTCGACCCGGCTGGTCTTGGCCGCGGCCCAGGTGAGGATGGTGAGGGCGTCGTGGTAGGGACGCTCACCGAGGCGTTCTCGCACGTAACCAATGTTGAGGACGTGGTGGGCGACCCACACCGAATCGAAACCGAGCTGCTCGCAGACCACGGCGA
>JANPEN010000545.1:0-11912 GCA_031422955.1 Acidimicrobiia bacterium | reverse complement strand
GCCCGCTCGTCGGGCCAGCGACTCGCGAGGCGGCCCAGCGAGCGGGCCGCGCGCCAGTAGCGGGCAATGTCCCAGATCGGTGAGTCGGGGAGGTCCTCCATCCACATCGTGATCATCGACGGCTGTTGGTCGATCCGGAATACCGCGGGCATTCGAAGTCCGTCCGGTAGACCGTCGCGCAGGGCGCTGCGGTAGACGCGCGGCTCGTCCAGCCAGTTCAGATCCTCGAGGACGGAGGCCCGAAACCCCTCGGGAATCTGGTCCCACATCGGGGACTTCCATGCCGGGTGCAGCGACTTTGCGAAGACGGACCACGAGCTCCCGTCCTCCAACGTTCCCTGGACACGTTCAAGGCGTCGGGTGGTCATGTTCTCCACCGGGCGTCCGGTCGGCACGACCTCCCATTCACCGACCTTCAGGTCAGTTCCGGTCGCCGCACGGGCCAGAAACCTTGCGTCGTCATCGCTCAGCTCGACCATCACACGAAAGTAAATCATGTTGACTATAATCGTCAAGGTGGTTGACGAAAATACGAATCCAGGGACCGCTCATGTGTTCGCGGCACTCGAAGGGTTGAACCGCCGAGCCGGTTCAGACATGCGCCGTCTGGTCCCGAAGAACTTGGGAGGACTTCGGGGCTCCCACGGCCGGATCCTCGATCTCATCGCTGACGGCGGAAGTCGGCCGGCCGCGCTCGCCGACGGTGCGTGGATCACCAAACAGGCAATCAGCCAACGAGTCCGTGAACTCGAGGAGCGAGGCTGGGTGACGGTGACACCTGACCCGGCCGACGGCCGTGCCACGATCGTGGCACGAACCCGCCGGGGTGATCGCGTTCGCGGCGCCGCACTCGGCGCAATCCGCAACATGGAGCACGAGTGGTCCGAGCTCGTCGGCGCCGACCGCTACGACTGCTTCCGCCAGGTCCTCGACGAACTCGGACGAGGAGACCACCTCACCGAGCCAACGGAATGAATCGCCAGATCCCTCGATGCGAATGCCAGAAATCCGCCGCGGCTCCCCGACCGCTCAAGGAGGCGGACCCTCCCCCGAGGAAGCTAGGCGGCGCCAGGATCCTCGTCGGGTTGGTTACCCCAGGCAGGGGGAAGATCGGCATCGAACCAGCCCGACTCGTCGTCTTCGGTGAGGCGACCATCCCCGGTGTCCCCCACCTCCAGGGCGTGATCCTGGCGAGCCGGATGCTGGTCGCCCCACTCTTGCTGGGTCGGGTCAGTCGACCGGCCAGGATGGTCGAACGCGTAGGCAGCTGGCCCGGTGGAGCTGGACTCGGTCGGCTCGAAGGTGGCGACCGGCTCATCATGGTCCCCGCGGCCGCTCCCGAATGCCTCCAGACCGTCGACCAAACCGTCGTGGCCGGCGTCATGGTCGCGGTCCCAGCCCAGCCGTTCCTCCTGGTCGCTGCGACCAAAATCCCCGAAGGGGAGGTCCCCCTCGTCCCATCGCGGCTCCCCATGCCCGTCTGCGAGCCCGTCCGCGTGCGCTTCCCCCCAAGCTGGGGCTGCCGCCAACGACGAGAACGGCGAGAACGGTGAGAACTGCAGCAACTCGGCGTAGGAGCTCGAGGCCGGTGCGTCCACCTCCAGTTCGGCGGCCACCGAGGCGGCCCGGTCGGGGGCCAGCAACTCCAGGCAGCTGCGCAGCAACTCATCCTGCTCGGCGGGCGTGAACCCGAAGCGGGCCAGGGACTCACCCCGTGCGACCAGGTCGAGGAACGAATCGGTCATCGTTTGATGCTAGGTCGCCGTCGCCTCCCCCCTGGGAGACAGGCCCGCTCCCAGGACCCCCAGGGCGGTTAGCGTGGCCGGGTGAACACGCTGGTGATCTGGGCTCATCCCCGTTCGGAGAGCTACAGCCACGCCCTGATGCAATGCAGCGTCGCCGCCCTGCGCCGGGCCGGCCACCAGGTCGAGGTCATCGATCTGTATGCCACCGGCTTTCAACCGGCCATGGCGGACGCTGAATGGCTGGCCTACCGCCAGTTCCGGCCAGAACCCGACGCCCTGACCCTGGGTCACATCGAACAAGTGCGTCGGGCCGAGCAGCTGGTCTTCGTCTATCCCACCTGGTGGTTCGGGTTACCGGCCATCCTCAAGGGCTGGCTGGAACGCACCATGGTGCCCGGCCTCGCTTTCGACTTCAACGCCTCCGGCCAGATCAGGGGCAACCTGGGATCGCTACGACGCATCGTCGGGGTGGCTACCTACGGATCCGCTCCTTGGTACGTCCATCTCATCGGTGACGCCGGCCGGCGCACACTGACCCGATGCCTACGGATCTCCAGCCCCAAGCCGTGGCGGGTCCGGGTCTCCTGGTTGGCCCTCTACCGGCTCGACACGGCCACCGCGGAAACCAGGAACGCTTTTTTGGCCCATGTCGATCAGGTCCTCAGTGCACCCCCCGCCACCCGGTTGACCTGGTTCCACAGCCGTCTCCGCCGTCTCCGCCGTCTCAACCGTCCTAGCCACCGTCGGCGGCCGCCGGAGGCCGGTCCCCCTGCCTTCCCGCTAGCCGATCTGGAGTTGGACTCCATCGATTTGCGGGTCGGCCCCGGCGAGTCGTCATGAACGTGCTGGTGGTCTACGCCCATCCCCACCCGGCCAGCTTCGGCGCGGCCCTCCGAGACCAGGTGGTGGACACCCTGAGCGCCGCTGGTCATCGGGTCGATCTCATCGACCTGTACCGCGAGGGGTTCGACCCCCTGCTCAGTCCAGACGAGCTAGCCCAGCACCGCGCCGGTTTGGCCCAGCGCCCGACCCTGGCCGGCCACGCCCGTCTGCTGGCGGAGGCCAAGGCTGTGGTGTTGGTCTACCCCACCTGGTGGGGTGGACCCCCCGCCATGCTCAAGGGCTGGTTCGACCGGGTGCTGTGCGAAGGGGTGGCTTACCGGCTACCACCGGGTAAGCACCGCATTCGACCCTCGCTTCGTCACATCAAACACCTCGTGGTAGTGACCTCCTACGGCTCGCCGCGCTGGATCAACGCCCTCCAGGGCGAACCCGGCCGCCGCATGATCCGCTGGGGGTTGCGCACCCTGTTGCACCCCCTGGTTCGGACCCAGTGGATCGCGCTCTACGACATGGACCGCAACACCGACGCCGACCGCGTCGCCTTTCAACGGCAGCTCACCCAACGCCTCCAGACTCTGGGCGCCCCCAGCCGAGTCATAACCGCCAACCGCAGGCCGGTCCGCACGAAAGCCAGCACGCCATGACCGATTCCACTGAGCCCGCCGTTGCCCCGCCCAACCCGCCGGGCGCGCCCACCCCCGCCTCGCCAGCACTGCTCGAAGAAGCGCTGGAACTGGCGCGCCGAGCTGGGGATCTCACCTTGGGCTGGTTCCGGGGCGACGCGCTGGAGATCGAAACCAAAGCCGACGACACGCCGGTCACCGCAGCGGACCGGGCCGCCGAGCGTTTCATCCGCCACGAGCTGTCCCGCCGCCATCCCGCGGACGGCATCATCGGCGAGGAAGAAGGCGTCGCGGTGGGGACCAGTGGGCGACGGTGGGTGGTGGATCCCATCGACGGTACCTATGGGTTCGTCCATGGCGTCCCCCTCTACTCGACCCTGCTGGCCGTGCTCGACGAAGCCGGGCCGCTGGTCGGGGTGATCCACCTCCCGGCCCTGAGGGAAACTGTTTTCGCCGGGCGTGGACTGGGTTGCTTCCAGCTCGGCCCGCAGGGTGAACGACGCCCCGCCAGGGTCAATGGCCATACGCAGCTGCTCGGCGCTGCCATCATGACCAGCGCGGTAGGTCACTGGTCACCCGGGGCGGTCGACCGCCTCCACCAGGTCGGAGCCAAGGTGCGAACCTGGGGTGACGGGTACGGCTACGCCCTGGTCGCCACCGGCCGGGTCGAGGCCATGGTCGATCCCGAGGTGTCGGTGTGGGACCTGGCCCCGATGCCGGTGATCATCGGGGAGGCCGGCGGGAAGTTCAGCACCGTCACGGGCCGCCACGATCTCTGGGGGGGAAGCGGTGTGGCCAGCAATGGCCACATCCACCACGCCCTCCTGGCCCAGCTGAGCCCACCCGGCACCGCCTAACCTCCCCCGCCTAACCTCCCCCGCTGGAGCGCAACTGCACCGGCCGGTGTGCCTCAATGGCCACCGATCGGGCTCACTAACGTGCCCCCATGGATCTCGCCCAGTACCTCACCGCCGTTCGACGAGATGGCGACCTTCTGGCCGCCACCCCCGCCGACGCGCTCGACACCGTGGTGCCCAGCTGCCCGGCCTGGACCGTCGGCCAGCTCGTCGGTCACACCGGCTGGGTCTATCGCTGGGTGACCGCCACCCTGCGGACCGACCCGGCCAGCCCGCCCAACCCCAAATCCATCGAGGCAGCCCCGCAGAGTACGGCGGTGATCGAGTGGTACCGCGTCGCCCTCGGCGAGCTCCTGACTGCCCTCGGCGAGGTCGATCTCGACCAGACCTTCACGACCTTCACCGGACCCCAGAAGGGGCACTGGTGGGCCCGCCGGATGGCCCATGAAACCTCTGTCCACCGGTGGGACGGCCAGCAGGCGTTGGGCTCGGCCACACCAATCGAAACCGAGTTGGCCCTCGATGGCATCGACGAAGCCCTCGACACCTACCTGCCCCGCCGTTTCGACCACGCCGCCTTTCGGTCCCAGGGCCAGACCCTGCATCTGCATGCCACCGACGGCTCCGGCGAGTGGATGTTGACCATGCAACCCGACGCCGTGCACTGCCAGCGGACGCACGGCAAGGGCGACGTGGCCCTGCGCGGCAGCGCCAGTGACCTGCTGCTATTCGTCATGAGCCGCCTCGACGCCGAGCAGCTGGACACCTTCGGCCAACTCGAGCTGGCGCAACGCTGGCAAGGCGCCGCCAACTTCTAAAACCTGGCCCCGCCCCGGTCCGCCTCCCCGCCCGCCCCATTCCCCCAGCCGTAGCGTCGATTCGACGTCGATTCGACGCTACGCCGCCACCGCCCCCAGAACCGGCTACGCCGCTCCTTCGAACACCGCCAGGTGGACGCCGAGGGCGCTGACGGCGGCGAGCACTACGGCTGGGTCGAGGCACTGGCCGACGCCGAACACGCCCGAGTCGGGGAACCAACCTTTGGCCAACCCGTCTACCGCGGTGGCTGCCATCGTTCCCGCCACCAGGGCCGGCTGATCGGCGGCGCCGTAGACGACCACGTCCATCACCCCGTCTCGACGCCCCCACACCTCCACTCGCAGGCCGCCAGGCCCACCATCGGCGTGAGGGCGGCGCAACATGGGCAGCCAACCGGTCAACCGGTCACGACGAGTGGCCGCCATACGGGCGGTCAGCCGGGTGGCCTCGGGAAAGCTGCGCTGGAGCAGGAACGGCTCGGCCAGCCCGGCCCGGTAGCAGTCCCGTGCCCCAACCAGCCCGGGGAACCACACCAAGCGGCGTCCCGAGCTGCCCCGGCGTCGAATCCACCGGCCATCTCGCCACTCCCAGTTCAGTGCAGGCAACGCCCTATGGTGCTGGCGGGCACAGGCCGGTCCACCGGTACCGGACTTGGCGATGTGGATCTCCTCGACCTCGTCGAACAGCGTCGCCGCGTGGCGGGCCAGTATGCAGCTGAGGCCTGGCGAGAATCCGGCCCCCACCACCACCCGTCGTGCCCCCTTGCGGGCCAGCTCATCCAGCTCGAGTAAACCCTGGACATCGTCGATGGCATCGGCGACGGATACCACGTCGCAACCCAGCGCCAGCGCACCGGAAGCAAGCTCGCCGTGCAAGCCCGCCGGCACACACAACACCACCACGGCGGGCAATGGTGCCGTCTCCAAGGACGACGCCGACCCGACCTCGCCGTCCAGGCTGGAGGCCAGCGCCTGAGCCTTGCCATGATCGCAATCAATCAGGGTGAGCGCGGCGTGGGGGAACAATCGACGCAGGGTGCGGGCGCAATGGGCCCCCGTGGCGCCAGTGCCTACAACAGCGAGACGCATAGCCACCTGGCCCGCCCACCCTGTCCCATTATCGAAAGCCAGGGTCCTCGAGCGCCCGCCATCCGCCCAGGCGCAAAGGAACCACCGGCGGCTTGGTGAAGCGCAGCACCCCGGCTGTGCCAACGGCGATGCCGAGGGCGAAACCAACGCGGCGAAGAAGGCCGATCATGCTGTGGGGCTAGCTGGAATCGAACCAGCGACCTCACCCTTATCAGGGGTGCGCTCTAACCGACTGAGCTATAGCCCCGGCCCTACCAGCCCCCGCGAGGGGCGACGGCCGGACCCGCATCCTAGACACAGCGGGCCCGCCCCCGGCCAGCCCGGTACGGCGCTTCCCGGCAGCCACCGTGGCACGAACCGTGTCGGCAGGGTCCGCCAGCCGCCCCCCGGGGCGCACCGAAATCAGGAACGGCCACGCCGGGGCAGGGGCCGGGCGCTTTCCAGCTCCACCACCGAAACCCGGATCCCCCCGGTCAGATCGCTGATCAGATTGAACAGCAAGCCACCGAGTACCGTCACCAGGCTGAGGACAAGCACCCCAATGAGACCAGCCAGGATCCCCAAACGGAACATGGTGGTTCCCTCGAAGCGGAAGTCATCGAGCAAGAAGACCTGCTCGATGAAACCTTCCACGCTGGCCACGGCACCGCTGCGCTGCAACACGGACCACACCAGGACCCCCGCCACCGCCCCCACCAGCATCATGCAGACGTAGAAAAGCAGCGCCACCTTGAGCAGGGACCAGAGCTCGACGTGGCGGATCAGCCGGCCCACCTTGCGGGCTTGCAGGCGTCGGGCGGCCCGAACCTCGACGCGACGCGGGGTGGCCAGAACCGGCACGGTCCCCTGCGACCGGGCATCGGGGACCGCATGAGGGGATTCTTCGACCACACCGAGCAGATCATGGACGTTGACCTCTTGAACTCGGTGCGATCCCGCCGGCGCCACCGCCTGGGCGGCGTTGCTGACCTCTCCGTCCCGACTGCGGCCTGGCGTTCCGCCCAAGCGGCCCTGACCACGATTCTTGGCCCGACCCTGGCCCCTTCCGGTCCCCCGAGGGGAACCGTTGCCACGGCTTTCGGCCGCTGGCGGCGCAGTGAACTCCGGGTCGCTCGGCTCGGCCGGCGGCCCCGAAGCTGAAGCCGAGTGCTGCGGCGAAACCGGCACGGCCTCGGTCGGTTCGGTCACGTAGGGAAGTCTACGAGAACCACGCCGATCGGTCCCATGACCTGTCCCGGGCACGGTGCTGGTCGAATCTTTCCGCTTCGTCCTCGACCAAGGCGGCGGTGCTGGTCGCCTGTTCACCCTGATAGCGGACCGTAGCCCTGGCCCAACCGGCCACGATGCGCAGCTCGATGATCACCGCCTCGTTGGCCGCCGCCACCGAGGCGGCCCCTGCCTCCCCACCGTTCAAGGCGGCCAGGGCCACCGCATCAGCAGCGGCTGCGGCGTGGGCCCGATGGACCAGCACCTGGCCCAGCCGACTTAGGGCCAACAACACGGCCAATACCACCGCCACAACCGCGACCACCAACACCGAGGCCTGGCCCCGTTGCTGGTCCCAACCAGCCCGTCGTTGCGGTTCAGGTCCGTTCCCACGCGCCATACGGAGCCCCGCTCACCTACCGGTTTTTCTGGGGGGAAGCGGTTTGAAGCGTACATCGCCATGCTGGCGGGTTGCCCAAACCTACATGGGGGATCCGTCAGCGTTGGGCGGGCCGGGCTCTCCGCCCATCGGCCCGGGATCCAGATCAGGACCCGCACCGTCTTCACCGTCGGCGTCAAGCCCATCGCCGTCGGGATCCACGTCTTCAGCTTGCAGGACCAGCGCCACCGCCGCGACGTGCTCGTCATCGTCCACGTTCATGACCCGCACCCCGGTGGCATCACGGCTCTGCATGGAGATCTCGGCCACCGCGGTGCGGATGGTAACCCCACCGGAAGACACCATGATCACATCGTCGTCGGGGCCCACCATCATGGCCGCGGCCACCCCGCCGCGTTGCTCGGTGATGCGAATGCCCCGCACCCCCTGGTTGCCTCGGCCAATGCGGCGGAACTCGGCCAGCTCGGTCCGCTTGCCGTAGCCGGCTGCGGTCACGATGAGCAGGTCGGCGCCCTCGCGCACCACGTCGATGGATACCACCTCATCGCCGCTGCGTAGGCGCATGCCCCGCACCCCCGCCGCGGCGCGACCCATGGGCCGCACCTCTTCTTCGGTGAAACGAATGGCCTGACCCGAGCGGCCCACCATGACGATGTCGTCGCTACCGTTGGTGGGGATGACTCGGACCAATTCATCACCGTCGCGCAAATCGATGGCGATGATGCCGCGCCGTAGGGAGCTGTCGTATTCGGTGAAACGGGTTTTCTTAACCACACCGTTGCGGGTGGCGAAGAACAGATACCGGTTGGTCTCGTAGTCCCTGGTGTCGATGACGGCTTGGACCACCTCACCGGCCTGCAGCTCCAACAGGTTGACGATGGGGATACCCCGCGCCGTACGCTCGCGTTCGGGTACCTCGTGGGCCCGCAGCCGGTAGACCCGCCCGATGTTGGTGAAGAACAGCAGATAGGCGTGCGCCGAGGTGTGCAGGATGGTGCTGACCACGTCCTCCTCACGAAGCCGGGTGCCCGAGATGCCCCTTCCCCCCCGGCCCTGGGTGCGAAAAGCGGTGGCCTCGACGGACTTGATGTAGCCGGCACCGGTCATGGTGACGACCAGCTCTTTGTCATCGACCAGGTCCTCGATGGCCATCTCGCCCGGGTCGGGCACCAGCTTGGCCACCCGAGGGGTGGCGAACTCCGCCCGCACGGCCAGCAGCTCGTCCTTGATGACGGTGCGGAGCTTGGCCTCGTCGGCCAGGATCGATTCCAGCTCGGCGATCTCGACCCGCTTCTGGGTCAGCTCGGCCTCCAGATCGGCACGAGACAAACGGGTCAGCTGGGCCAACCGGAGATCGAGGATGTCCTCGGCCTGGATCTCGCTGAAGCCGAAGGTGAAGGTCTCCTCGCCGGAGCTGTAGGTTCCTTCTTGCAGGGCCATCCGGGCCGCGGCCCGGTCTTCTGAGGCCCGGATGAGGGCGATGATGGCGTCGATCATGTCGAGGGCGCGCAGGCGGCCCTCGAGGATGTGGGCCCTGGCCCGAGCCCGGTCGAGCCGGTACTGGCTGCGCCGGCGGATGACCTCGACCTGGTGGGCCACGTAGGCGGCCAGCATGGCCACCAGGTTCAACGTGCGGGGCACACCGTCCACCAGGGCGACCATGTTCACCCCGAAACTGGTCTGCAGCTGGGTGTGCTTGTACAGATTGTTGAGCACGACGTTGGGGTTGGCGTCGCGCTTGAGCTCAATGACCAGACGGGTCTGGTCGCCGGAGGACTCGTCGTTGATGTCTCGAATCCCGTCCAGCTCGCGGGCATCCACCAGCTCTTTGATCCGGGTGGCGATGGCCGCCGTGGAGGTCTGATAGGCGAGGGCGGTGACGGCAATCTGCATGCCCCGCCCACTCTCCTCGATCTCCGCGTCGGCCCGCATGCGCACCGAGCCCCGCCCGGTTCGATAGGCGTCGAGGATGCCCGAGCGGCCCAGGATCTGAGCCCCGGTGGGGAAGTCGGGGCCCTTGACAAACTGCATCAAATCGTCGGGGGTGGCGTCGGGATGATCGATCAAGTAGATGGTGGCATCGATCACCTCACCCAGGTTGTGGGGAGGAATGTTGGTGGCCATCCCCACCGCGATGCCCTGGCTGCCGTTGACCAAAAGGTTGGGAAAACGAGCCGGCAGCACCACCGGCTCGGAGTTCTTGCCGTCGTAGTTGGCGGTGAGGTCGACGGTGTTCTCGTCGATACCGTCGATGAGATGCATTGCCAACGGCGACAAGCGGCACTCGGTGTAGCGAGCGGCAGCCGGACCGAACTCGGGTGAGCCGTAGTTCCCGTGGAAACTGATGAGCGGATCACGCAGCGAGAAGGGCTGCGCCATGCGCACCAAAGCGTCGTAGATAGCGGAATCACCGTGGGGGTGAAAGTTCGCCATCACGTCCCCCACCACTCGGGAACACTTGACGTGGGCGCGGTTGGGGGTGAAACCGGAGTTGATCATGCTCCACAGGATTCGGCGATGCACCGGTTTGAGGCCGTCTCGGGCATCGGGCAGGGCCCTGGCCATGATGACGGACATGGCATACTCCAAAAAGGAGCGTTCCATCTCGTCTTGGATCTCTACCAACTGCACCGAAAGCCGTTCGGCACCGCCACCGCCATCAGGAACGGCGCCGGGGGCGGATGCAGGCAGATCGTTGGGTTGGTCCGAAGGCGGCAGGTCTGTCATCAGATATCCAGGAAACGCACGTCTTTAGCGTTGGTCACGATGAAGCTCTTACGTTGCTCTACATCGTCACCCATCAGAATAGAGGTGATCTCATCGGCAATCACGGCCTGTTCCAAGTTCACCTGTAGTAAGGTGCGGCGACTGACATCAGTGGTGGTCTCGCGCAGCTCCTGCCAGTCCATCTCACCGAGACCCTTGAGGCGCTGGAACTCCGGCTGCTTGCGCCCGGCGCTCAGTTGCTCGTTCTCGTAGGCCACCCTGGCCACATCGTCTTTGAGGTACACCTTGGCCTTGCCCACTTCCACCGAATACAACGGTGGCTGGGCAATATAAACAAACCCACTCTCCACCAAGGGGCGCATCTGGCGAAAAAAGAACGTCAACAACAAAGTGCGGATATGGCTGCCGTCGACGTCGGCATCGGCCAACACAATAACTTTATGGTAGCGAGCTTTCGTGATGTCGAAATCTTCACCCAGCCCTGCGCCGATAGCGGTGATCAAGGTCTGAATCTCGGTGTTGCGCAACATTTTGTCGACACGGGCCCGCTCGACGTTCAAGATCTTGCCCCGGATCGGCAGGATGGCTTGGGTCAGCGGATCGCGGGCTCGCACCGCGGACCCACCGGCGGAATCGCCCTCCACGATGAACAGTTCAGACTCGGCCGGGTTGCGACTGTTGCAATCCTTGAGCTTGTCGGGCATGCCTGCGCCTTCCAGGGCAGACTTACGCCGAATGGCGTTGCGTGCTTCTCTGGCTGCCAACCGGGCTCGAGAGGCGCCAATGGCCTTGGCCACCATGGCTCGACCTTCGGCCGGGTGCTCCTCTAGCCATTGGGCCAACTTGTCGTTGGTGGCCCGCTCCACCAGCGAGCGGATGGACACGTTACCCAGCTTGCCCTTGGTCTGGCCTTCGAACTGAGGATCACGTAACCGCACGCTGATAATGGCGGCCATACCTTCACGTATGTCCTCGCCCTGGAGGTTCTCGTCCTTCTCCTTGAGCAGGCTCTTTTCCCTGGCGAACTTATTGACCGCGTTGGTCAGGGCTTTCCGGAAGCCTTCTTTATGCATGCCACCTTCGATGGTGGTGATGCCGTTGGCGAAAGAATGAAGGCCGTCCGTTTGATAGGTCGTGTTCCACTGGAAGGCGATCTCCACCTCTTGATCGTCCTCGGTGGCGGAGAAGTAACCGACGGTGCGATAGAGCGGTTCTTTCGATTCGTTGAGGTGAGCCACGAAATCGATGATCCCACCTTCGAAATGAAAGCTGATCGGACCGTTGAGGGTGGTGTCGTGGCCAACCCGGCTATCGGTGAAAACAATCTCCAGGCCCCGGTTGAGGTAGGCCATCATCTGGAAGCGTTCCAACAGGGTCTGGGCCCGGAACTCGATCTGGTCGAACACGGTGGGGTCGGGCCAGAACCGCACGGTGGTACCAGTTCGGTTGTCGGGAGCTTCGCCGATGTCCACCAGCCGATCGTCCATCTGTCCGCCGTCTCGGAAGGACATGGCGTGGCGACGGCCATCTCGATCGATCTCGACCTCGACCCGGGTGGAAAGGGCGTTGACCACCGACACACCCACCCCGTGCAGCCCGCCGGA
>JANPEN010000544.1:0-10285 GCA_031422955.1 Acidimicrobiia bacterium | reverse complement strand
CCTTCTATCTATTGGCCGTTGCGTCCTTCAGCGGGCTGGGCGCCGACGTCGTCATCTCCCTGGCACTGACCGAGAACGGCTCGTCGCAGGGCTGGCAGCTACCGGCGTCGCTGATGCTGGCGGCAACGGCCATGACGGCGTTGTGTGCCGCTTCGTGGCATCCCTCCATGCGAGACATCGCCGTGCCGGCCCAGGAGCCGATACCGGCCATGACCCCACGTCGTCTGGTCATGATGACCATGGCGGTACTGGTCGCTCCCATCGTGTTGATTCTGCGCACTTCCAGCGAGCAGCCCTGGACGGTGCCGGTGGTGGTCGGGTGCTGGATCGCGGTCAGCGCCCTGGTCATGGTCCGTCTGGCCGGGCTGGTCCAAGCCCGGACCCGCGCCGGTGAGCACGACCGGGTCCTCGCTTCGGTGGCCGAGGCCCTGCTCGGGGCCAACGACGCCGAAGTGCCGGCCATCGTCGAAACTGCCGGCGGCCGGTTGGCCGGGATCAGTGCGGGGGAAGCGGTCGGGAGCGGGTCCCGCCTCTGGCTCTTCGGCGAGGCGATCCCCCCCGGACTGGACGAACAGACACTGGCGGTGTTGAGCGCAGGGCGCCTGTGTTCGGTGGCAGAAGGGGCTGCCTTCTTCACCCGCCCCCGGGCGCTGGGCGTCGGCATCGGCTCGGCTTCGACCAGGGCGGTGCTGGCCCCGTTACTCATAGGCCGGACCCTCGGGGGAGTGCTGGCGGTGGCCATCCCCCAGGCGGAGGACAACGAGGACGTCACCCAGGCGCTGGGGCGACTGGCCCGAGAGGCCGCCTTGGCTCTGGAGCGATCCAACCTGATCGCGGAGACCGAGCGCAGGGCCGGCGAGCGTCGCTTCAAGGCGCTGGTCGAACATTCCCGTGACGTGGCTCTGCAACTGGACGAGGGCGGCTGCATCCGTTTCGCTACTCCGGCCGCAATGGCTGTTTTCGGCGTCGCCGATGAGGATATGGTGGGTCGACAGCTCACCTCTCTGGTCGACCCCGATCATGAGCAGACCCTGGTCGGCTTCCTGACTGCGGCCCGAAGCACCAACAGCGCTTCGATCGAACTGCGCCTCATCCATCACGATCACGGGCCCTTGTGGTGTGAGTTGATCGCCACCGATCTGAGTGACGAACCCACCGTGGCCGGCCTGGTGGTCACGGCCAGAGCCATCGACGAACGCAAGACGGCCGAGCAGCGCCTCGGCCGCAGCGAGGCCCGGTTCCGTTCGCTGGTTCAGCATTCCAGCGACCTGGTGGCCGTGGTCGACAGCGATCTCATTATCAGCTACGTCAGCCCCTCGATCACCCGGGTGCTCGGCCATCACCCGGACGACCTGATCGAGCGCGAGTTCCTGGTGCTGGTGCATCCTGAGGACCGCCTGGCGCTTCGCCGGGTGCAGTCCCGGCTCGATCCCAGCGGCGATCGACCCAGCTCCTTGGAGTTGAGGGTGCGCCACGGCATCGACCAGTGGCGCACCCTGGATGTCACCATCAGCGACCTACGGGCCCATCCTGCGGTGCAGGGCATTGTCCTCAACGCCCACGATGTCAGCGAACGCAAGGAACTCGAGCTCGACCTGGCTCGCCAGGCCCACTTCGATGACCTGACGGGCCTGGCCAACCGGGTGATGTTCCGCCAACGACTCAGCGAAGCGCTGGCTGCCGCCCGTTTCAGCCCCCACCGCGCTGTGGCGGTGTTGTTTCTCGATCTCAACGAGTTCAAAACCGTCAACGACAGCATGGGCCACTCGGTCGGCGATGACCTGCTCGCCATCGTAGGGCGGCGCATCGCCGGCCTCGTGGGCGGCTCCGACACCGCCGCCCGCCTGGGAGGCGACGAGTTCGCCATCCTGGTCGTCTCGGAGGATCCCCAAAGCGTGGTGGAGATCGGCCATCGACTCCATCGGGTGCTCGCCCATCCCGTGGCGGTAGGCGGTCGGGAGATCGCCGTGTCCGGCAGCGTGGGGGTGGCCTACGCCGACAACCCGGCCATGCCCATCGGGGATCTGCTGCGCAACGCCGATACCGCCATGTACGCGGCCAAACGCCGTGGTCTGGCCGGCGCGGTCGAGGTGTTCGACCCGTCCATGCTGGTCACGGTGACTGAGCGCCTCGAGCTCATGAACGATCTCGGCCGTGTGTTGGAACGAGATGAGCTGGTGCTGTACTACCAGCCCCTGGTCGATCTGGCCACCGGCCGGGTGAAGGGGTTCGAGGCGCTCAGCCGTTGGCAGCATCCGACCAGGGGGATCGTTGGACCGGGTTCCTTTGTTCCGCTGGCCGAAGAGATCGGGCTGATCGTGCCCATCACCCACTGGGTGCTCGACACGGCCCTCGCCCAGCTGGCGGAATGGAACGACCGCAGAGGAGGTCTGGACCCGCTCACCATGAGCGTCAACCTATCGGGTCGCCACCTGGAGGTTGACGGGGCCGGCGAGATGGTGGCCGCCGCCCTGTCCCGCCATCGGGTCGCGCCCGAAACGGTGGTGGTGGAGCTGACCGAGGGTCTGGCCATCGACCTGGAGTCACCCGATGTGCACCGGCGCCTGTTGGCCATTACCGATCTCGGGGTGAAGCTGGCCGCTGATGATTTCGGAGCGGGCTTTGCCTCCTACGCCAACCTGCAACGGCTGCCCTACTCGGTGGTCAAGATCGACCGCAGTGTGGTCGACGGGCTGGAGAACGTGCATGAACAACGAGCCCGGGTGCAGATTCGCTCGATCATCGACATGGCCCATGGCGCCCAGATGACTGTGGTGGCGGAGGGCGTGGAGGGCGCCGAACAGGTCAACGTGCTGCGAGCCCTGGGCTGTGACGTGGCCCAGGGTTTCTACTTCTCCCGACCGGTCACCGCTGATCAGGCCGAGATGATGCTGTTCGACTCCGCCTGGGCGGCCTGAGCAGCGCAGCGGGCTGTCCGGTTCTTCTTCAGCCCGCCCGGCCCCGGTCGATGCCGAGCTTGGCGTCTACGGAGGTATGGGCGTAGCGATCCACCCATCCGTGGTCGGCCGCTTCGGCCACCGGGCCCAGCTCGATCAGGGCCTTGTGCCAGGCGTCCATCAGCCGGTCCTCCGCCTGGTAATCGAAGGCGTCTTGCAGGCCCGCCTCGGTGACGGAACCGCGCTCCACGGGATGGTCGGCCAGCCAACGAGCGGTGGCTGGCAGCGCCTCCTCCACCCCCAGGACGTCTCGGTAACCCAGCTCGGAGCGCAGGAGCTCGGTGGACAGCACCCGATGATGGTGGGTGGCTTCGCCCCAAGGCCAGGCCGGCCGAGCCAGCACCCAGGGCAGGGACACGAGCTCGATCTCACGCTCGAGGCCCTGGGCCAGCAGGGTGATCCATTGGGCCATGGTGACGTTGCGTTCATCGGTGACGTTGACGATGCGTCCCGCTGCCTTCTCAGGCCGATCCACTGCGGTGAGCAGCGCGTGGGCGGCGTTGCGGGCATAGGCCAACACGGTGATGGTCAGGCCGCCGTCGGCTACGATCATACGGCTGCGTCCATCGAGCAGACGCCGCACAATGGACCATTCCTTGGGTTGGACCTGGCCGGGACCGTAGAGGCGGGGATAGCGTAAGTGGGTGGCGCTGGGGTGATGGGCGAAGACCACGTCCTCGGTTTCGCCCATCTTCAACACTTTGGGATTGTCGCCTGCTCCGGCTCGGGGATCTTCTTCCCGGGCCGGGATGGGCATACCCACCGGTAGGTTGGCTGCTGGCCAACCGAACCCGCGATACACCGGCGCTCCGCCCACCGAGATGAAGCGTTGGCAGCGCCCTTCGAACAACGCAGCCAGGTCACGCAGGCGCCCGTACATGGACACGACCAGATCGAAGCTGGACCCGTTGAGGATCCGAGCCACCTGGGTGACGTCGAAGGCGTCGGTGTGGAGATGGTTGACCTGGCTGGGAACAAGGTCGCTCTCGTGGCGGCCCGAATGCAAGATGGTGACCTGGTAGCCCCGCTCGATTAACCCGTTCACCACGTGGGGTCCCGTCGGGCCCGTTCCCCCCACCACCAACGCTGTGTTCGTCACGAGGGCGAACCCTAGCGGGCGGGCAATCCGCCAGGAGGCGGGTGTCCACGGGTGTCGGCGGGAGGTCCCAGCTATCTCGCGGTCAGCCTCGCAGCTGGGTGGCGATCTCGGCGAAGGCGTCGAGGTTGGCTTCGTGATCCCCACAGAAGCGCAGGCACAGATGGTCCACGCCTGCCTCGGCGAAACCGGCCAGATAGTCCGCCGCACCGGCGAGGGGCCCGGCGTAACAGCTCTGCACCTTGCGCATGGCAGCTACCGGGGCGGGGGCGTAGTAGGCGCCGAGAAACTGATCCAGGGCCTGTTCGGCCCGGCCGGCGTCCTCGTCGATGGCCAGGGTCACATAGGCCGCGCCGGCCAGGGTGGCGGGGTCGCGGCCCACCTCGCTGGCGGCTTGGCGCACCACCGCCATGCCACGGCGAAAACCCTCGACGTCGCCGCCGACGGGGAACCAGCCGTCGTAACGGTGCCCGGCACGGCGCAGGGTCACCTCCGCCGCTCCACCCAGCCACAGCGGCGGCCCGCCCGGGGTGTGGGGTGTGGGGGCTAGGCGTTGGCCGGTCATGGTCCAATACGGTCCTTCCCATTCGACCGGCTCGCCGCTCCACAATCGTCGGCACAATTCCAGGCCGTGCACGAAGCGACCCACTCGCTGTTCGAAGGGAACCCCGGCGGCGGCGAACTCGGCCCGTACCGTGGGGGTGTCGGAGGCCACCCCCACCCCCAGCACCAGGCGGCCCTCGGCCAGGCGATCCAAGGTGGCCACCACATGGGCCAGTACCACCGGGTTGCGTAGCGCAGGCAAGAGCACCGCAGTACCCACCGTGACCCTGCGGGTGCGGGCAGCCACGGCGGCCAGCAGGGTGAGCGGCTCGTGGCGGGTGCGGGCCAGCAGCGAATCGCCGACCCATACCGAGTCGTAGCCCAACTGCTCGGCTCGCTCGGCCAGGGCCAAGAGCCGCTCGGTGCTGGGCTGGTCGGCCATGATCGCTTCACGGGTGGGCAGCAGATAGCCAACGCGGGTCATGGGCCCGAGCCTAGACGGCACCCCTTCGGAGCGAATCGACACCGATTCGGTGTATAAACCCCAGGGGGGTATAGCCGTCGATTCGACGTCGATTCGCCGCTACGGGCGGGAGCGACCCCGAGCTAGATTCCCCACCCCAGCAGGTTCGACCGTGGAGGCAGCATGGATCTCGGAATCAAGGGCCGGACCGCGGCGATAGCAGCCAGTTCGGCCGGGCTCGGTCTCGGTGCGGCCAAGGCCCTGGCCGCGGACGGCGTGCGGGTGGCCATCAGCGGCCGAGACCCCGACCGTTTGGCCGCAGCCGCCGCCGAGATCGGCGGCGATGTGGTCACCATCGTGGCCGACGTGTCCAACCCCCCGGGGGGCCGCCAGTTCGTGGAGGCGGCCATCGCCGCCCTCGGCCACGTCGACATCTTGGTCACCAACGCCGGCGGGCCGCCTCCCGGCACCTTCGCCACCACCGATCTGAGCAGCTTCCAGGCCGCCTTCGACATGAACTGCCTGGCCATGATCGAGATGTGCAGGGTGGCCATTCCCCCCATGCGGGAACGGGGCTGGGGGCGGGTGTGCGCCATCACCAGCATCGGCGTGAAACAGCCCATCAACTTCCTGCTGGCCAGCTCGGTGGCCAGGGCCGGTCTGACCAGCTTCCTCAAGATCACCGCCCGGGAGATCGCCGCTGACGGGGTGACGGTAAACTCGTGCCAACCGGGTACCCATTGGACGGATCGGGTCCGCAAAATCGTGCCGGACAAGGAGCGCGCTGCGGTAGGCATACCAACCGGTATTGTTGGCGATCCCGATGATTTCGGTGCGGCGGTGGCCTTCTTGTGTTCCGAGCAGGCCAAGTTCATCACCGGTACCGGTCTGCTGGTCGATGGTGGTCAGGCCACCGGCCTACTCGACTGAGTCCCCCCGACACGTGACCGACGGTCGTGTCGGTAACGAGTCGGGACGATGGAAAGAGAAGTCGATGTCCTTGCCGGCAGTCCCCCACCCCCGTTTAAGCGGGCGGACCCTCGTGTCGCTGTTGGCCATTCTGGCCGCCTCCATGGTGGCGCAGTCCTTCGGGGGCGGCCATCGGCTTCGGGCTGTGCGTGTCGGGTACACCCACCGCCATGGGGGCGCTGGTCGCTGATCATCTGCAAGGCCGCGCCTTTGGCACCGCCTTTGGTTCGTTGACCTTCGTGTTCGGCGCCGCCCAGTTGCTCGGTCCCCAAATGGCGGGGATCGTGGCCGACCGGGCCGATTCCTTTGCGCCCGCTTTCGTGGCCGCCAGCGCGTTCTCCGTGGGTGGCGCCGTCTGTGCGTGGCGCTTGGGGGTGGTGACCACGGCTACGCTGCCGGTCGAACAGGGGGTGCGGTAATGAACGTAACCAGCACCGGCGCAAGCCGTCCGATCGTGGAGATCATTGAGGTCAGCGCGCGCGACGGCATCCAGAACGAAGACGTGTTGCTGTCCACGGAGACCAAGATCGCCCTCATCGAAGCGGCGGTAGCGGCGGGCCTGCGGCGGGTGGAGGCGGTCAGTTTCGCCCATCCCACCCGAGTGCCGCAGATGGCGGACGCCGAGGCGGTGCTGGCCGGTCTCGGTCGTCGAGACGGGGTGAACTTCACCGCTCTGGTCCTGAACGAGCGTGGCTACGAGCGGGCCTTGGCCGCGGGGGCGCAGGAGATCAACATGGTGGTGACCACCACCGAGACCTTCGCCCAGCGCAACCAGGGCTCCACGGTGAGGGACCTCATCGCCGGCTGGGGGGCCATCGCGGCGCGTGCCCACGCCGACGGAGTTCGTCCGACGGTGGCCATCTCCATGGGGTTCGGCTGCCCCTACGAGGGCGAGGTCGCTACCGGCCAGGTGCTCGACATCGCTAAGCGGTTGCTCGAAGCCGGCCCGGTGGAACTGGGTCTGGCCGATTCCATCGGCTGCGGGGTCCCCACCGATGTGACCGAGCGCTTCGGCGCCCTGGCCGACATCGTCGGTGACGTGCCCTTGCGGGCCCATTTCCACAACACCCGCAACACCGGCCTGGCCAATGCCGCCGCCGCGGTCAATGCCGGCGTGCGTCGGCTGGATGCCTCCCTGGGCGGCGTCGGTGGTTGCCCCTTCGCCCCCAACGCCACCGGCAACATCCCCACCGAGGATCTGGCCTGGATGCTGGAGCGCATGGGCTATGACACCGGCGTAGATCTCGACGCGCTGCTCGAGGTGACCGATTGGCTGGCCCAGCAGTTGGGCCATCCGGTGCCGGCCCTGCTGGGCCGGGCCCGGCCCTTCCCCCAAGTGGCCCAACAAGTGTGACCAGGCCGGCTCAACTACCGAGCTTGAAGACCTGACGGGCGTTGTCACCCAGGAACTGACGGCGGGTGGCATCGGGGAACTGCGAGGCCAACACCTCAAGATCCTTGACATACCCTGCAGTATGGTCGACGTGAGGGAAGTCGGAGGCCCACATGAACCGGTCGGCCCCGAACCGTTCAGCCAAGTGGGGAACGGTTCGTTCGTCGGGGTCGCAGGAGATCCAGCAGCGGTTCTCGAAGTACCAACTGGGCGGGTTCTCCAACGGCACCCGCTTGGCCAACGGGGTGTGCTTGAACACCGCATCAAGGCGATCCAGCCAGTAGCCAATCCAACCCGCCCCCGACTCCAGCACCACTACCCGCAGCTTGGGAAACTTGTCGAACACCCCGTAATCGAACAAGGTGGTGAACTGTTGGCGCACCCCGTCTGAGGCCATCACCATGGGTAAAAGTCGTAGCTGCTTGACGTTTTCCCAGGTGCCCATGCGCTGGCCCTTGGTCCATTGCGGCTCGAAGGTGGGGTGAATGGCGAAGGGCACATCGAGGTCCTGGCAGGCGGCGAAGACCACGTCGTGATCGGGGTGGCCGAGGGGCTTTGCGTCATGGGTGAAGGGGGCCACGAAGGCGCTCACTGCACCGTCTCCCACCGCCCGGGCGATCTCGGTGGCAGCACCGGCGGGATCGGTGAGGGACAGATGGGCGGCTGCGAAGAGCCGGCCCTTGCCCTCGCTGCACCATTCGGTGACCCAACGGTTGTAGGCCCGGCAGTAGGCCTGGGACAGCTCGGGGTCGGTCAGCTCGGCCTCCCACAACAACCCGACGGTGGTGTAGATGATGGCCGCCTCGATACCCTCGGCGTCGAGCAGGGCCAGTCGCTCCGCCGCGTTGGTGGCGCCGTAGGGGGCGGTGTTGGTGTAGGTGCGGGCCGGGTCGAACTGCAGGGCGGCTAGGTCGGTGCAACCCATGGCCCCCAACGTGGAGGGAAAGCCGCGGCGGCTCATCATCGACGGTTGGCCGCCGATCTCGAGCGCCTCGAGATCGTTCTCATCACGCACGAAGCGCAACGCTCGGTCCCGGTACTTCGGCTCCAGGTAACGCTCCCACAGATCTACCGGCTCGAGGATGTGACCATCGGCGTCCACCGCTCCCTTGTAGCGCAACTGATGTTCGGCGTGCAGTTCCATGGTTGCCTGATTCCCCTTTGTCGCTTTCGCTGGCCGAACGCTACCGGCTGAGCTGGGTGGCCGGCTCGAACCTGTCCCCGTGGCCAGCGGCTACCGTGCCGCCATGGCTGACCTTCCTGCTGGCGATCCCGGCTCCGCGCTCACCGCGGCTGAAGCCGTGGCGCGCAGTGCCCAACCCATCTTGGAGTTCACCCGGGGGTGGATGTTGCACGAGCGGACCGCGGCCAGGGGCGAGGAACTGGGCCTGCTGCCCGGCCGAGGCTTCTGGGTGTGTGGCCGCAACGGCGTACTCGGCGATGTGGACGCCGATGTGGTCGCGGCCGCTATCGGGTTCATGCACCCCGACGCGGTCCGCCGGTTCTGGGAACATCGCCCGGCCGGGCGCAGCGCCGCCGAGTTGGCCAACGAATACGCCGGCTGCGCCTATCGCTGGGCCGGCCCCGCCCTGGCTGCGGTGCCCGAGGCCCACCTCCTTCGTTTGGAACAGCTCGGCCGCCGACTGGCCGACGCCGCCCTACCTCAGTTGGGGGCGTTGTTCTCGGGTTGGCGGGCCATCGAGCGGCCCGAAAACACCGCCGAGGCGGTCACCCTCACCCTGCATGTGCTGCGGGAGTGGCGAGGCGGCGCCCATCTTCTGGCTGTGCTGGGCACGGGCATGGCCCCGCTGGAGGCGGCCCTCGCCGCCGGCCCGCCCCGGGGCGGACCGAAGTGGGTACGAGACCTGGGTTGGCCCGAGCCCTATCCCGACCCTGCCCTTTCGGCTCTTCGCCGGGCCCAAGCCGAGGCGCAGACCTCGATGCTGTGTATGACCGCCTTCGAAGCGCTGACCGGTGAGGAACGGGCCGAGTTCGTGGCCCTCCTTACCGAAGCCCGCACCGCCATCGGCTGACCTGACCCGACCCGACCCGACCCGACCCGACCTCGCCGGCGCCGGATTCGCACCCCCAAACCGAGCCGAGCATCACAAAATGTGCTGAAATGTTCTGAAATTCTATTTCCTTGTGCGGATCTGGGGTGCCCGTTGTGCGGATCTGGGGTTTTGGGCGAGTACATCAAAAGCGAACGACCAGGTCACAGCCTTTTCGATGGTTGCTCTGGCCTCGGAAAGCCCCAGATCCGCACAGCCGCCACTCTCCGTGCGATCCAGCTGCGAGGAGCACCGGCAGGGTGGGGATTGCAGCCTGGTCGTCACCATCGGCGGCGGGCCCGTCCGTTCTGCACCGCTCAGGGCACCAGCACGAGTTCGTGGCAAAGGATGGTCGGCGTGACCGGGGAGGCCAGCAACAGTGGCCCATCTTCGATGGTGGCCCGATAGGCGTCGGTTCGAGCCGAGGCCCGCATGTCTTCGAGCGAATCGAACCAGGTCATGGCCAGACCGTCCCACGCGGGCCGACGGCCGTCTCGATAAGCGCCCAGTCGGACGTGGCTTTGGGTGTAGCGGCGCAACACCTCGATCTCGGCGGCGAGGGGTGCGTGCACCTCCCGCCAGTAGCGCTGAGCCTCGGCCACTGCCAGGTCGGCCCGGAAACGAACAAAGCCGATCGATTTGATCCCCGCTTGCTGAGCAGGGCGGGACTGTTCGGCGCCGGTCCCGTTGTCTTTGCCGGTCCCGCTGGCTTTGATGGTGTGTTCGTCCACCACTAGCGGGACCTTCCTGGTTAGGTGTTTGAGGCCCTCCTCGGGGCCTCCCAGAACTTTCTTTCAAATAACCCTGTGACCA
>JANPEN010000543.1:0-3453 GCA_031422955.1 Acidimicrobiia bacterium | reverse complement strand
GTTGGCCACCAGCTAACGCGGACAACCCTCGCTTCCTTCTGGCTTATTGCACTTATCTTACTTATCGTGCTGGAACGCCACAGACTGCTCGCTACCATACGAGGGTTCAGACTACGCGGATCGTTACGTCCACTTAGGGATCTGCATCTAACCAAGGAAGACCTCATTGGCCTCGCACTGGTTGGCATTATACTTACCATTCTCGCACTGACCGCCGCACTCTATCCACAGTCAAATGCAGATTCTTGGGCCTACCACCTGCCTCGAGTCGAGCACTGGATTCAGAACCGATCCGTTGCTCATTTTGCCACCCATTCATTGATTCAGCTCGAGTACCCCCTCTGGCTGGCGCTTGACCAAGTCGGTTGGCAGGGCGTCATTGACAGTATCTCAATCGAAGACGTTCCCTTTCCGAACCCCAGCAGGAGATTGCAGCGGGTCGGCTTCGAGCCGTGCAGCACCCTCCGGCGGGTTGATCTAAATGCGGTCACCACTGACGTCAGCAAGATCAATCTTCGTTGGAACGTGCTCATGGCATCGTTCGAGCCTGCTCTAGCACCTCGCCTTTCTGCGTCGACGCCATTCGTGGACAACACGGTCGAAGGCCTTCGGGTTCTACCAGGGGGTGGGTGGAGTGCGTTAATCGCCGGTACGAGTGCCGCCTTCGCCGGGAATGAGGCAACCCTCTTCCTCTACAGCCAGCATCCGCGTCATGTGACGCTCCGCTTCGATGGTGCCCCAGGAGTTGTAACGGTGGTCGCTCAGCCCCAAGACGGTGAGGTTGGCATGCCGGCCGAGGCCCAGCCGGGCGGCAGCCTGGATGTCAGGGTACCCGCCGGCATAACCGAGTTGCGCCTGCACCTGGCCGGGGCCGACACCCTCCCGGCGACCGAGTCCGTTCCGATACACGTCGCTGTCTCAAGCGCAGGCTAATCCGGCGCACGCGGCGCGGGGACCTTCGGAAGATGTGCCTCGATACCGTGGCGCTGTCGGGTAGGGCAACGCCTCTTGCTCGGGCCGGATATACGTGACTCGTGGCGTTCGGCCCGGGCGGCTGAGCAACCACGGCGCTGCGCTACTCGGCCGCGTCAGCCAACAACTCGGACAACGAGGGATGCACGAGCAGCGAGTCGATGATGTCTCCCACCTTGAGATGGTTCGTAACAGCAACGGCGATGACAGCAATTAATTCGGCGGCATGACGCCCGACTATCGAACCTCCCAGTACCACTCCGGTGTACGGATCAGAAAGAATTTTTACAAAGCCACGGGTGTCATTGTTTATCCACGCCTTTGGCGATGCCGCGAAGGGAAACTTGGTGACGCGAATCTTTCGTCCCATGGCGAACGCGTCTGCCTCCGGAAGGCCTACATCGGCGATCTCCGGCTCCGTGAAGATGGCCGACGCCGCCATGTCGTAGTCGAGATGGCGATGTTCGAGCATATGCATCCCCATCGCGTGCTCCGCGATCTTGCGTCCCTGCATCGATGCCACCGAAGACAACGGCAGTTTGCCCGATACGTCGCCGCCCACATAGATATGGCTAACGTTGGTCTGCATGTGATGGCCCGCAATGACTGGATAGCCCCGATCATCGAGGGCGACACCGGAGGCTTCGAGACTAATGTTGTCAAGGTTGGCAACGGAGCCGATGGCCAGCAGGGCATGGCTGCCCTCCACCATTCGACCGTCGTCGCACCGCACACGCACACCGCCCCCGGGGAGTTTGTCAACGCCGATAGCCTTGGCTCCCTTCAGCAGGTTCACGCCGCGGGCAAGGAAGTTTTCCTCCAGAGCGGCGGCGACCTCTGCGTCCTTCTTGGGCAGTACCTGCTGGCGGGAGACGATGAGTGTCACTCGACTGCCAAGAGAGCTGAACATATGGACGAATTCCACGCCGGTGACACCGGAGCCGACCACCACCAAATGTGAGGGCAACTCAGGCGGCGGGTAGGAGTCGCGAGTGGTGAGGATGTACTCGTGGTCCACTTCCGCCCAGTCAGGGATCCTCGGTCGGCTACCGGTCGAGATGAGGACACGGTCCGCTTCGATCTCTTCCAGCCCGTCGGCGGTTTCGGCCACGATCACGTTCGGGCCTTTGAACCGGCCGGTGCCGTAAATGATCCGTACCCCCTGGCTTTCCAGAAGTTGAACGATAGAGGACTCCAGCCGGGTCGCTATGGTGCCGATTCGTTCCCGCAGCCCCCCGAGGTCGACCACGCCCGTTGCCGCGTCGAGGCCGAAGCCCTCAACCATTTTCATGAAAGACACCGCGCCGCCCGTAGCAATCATGGCTTTGGATGGGATGCAGTCCCAAAGGTGGGCGGCTCCGCCAACCACATCCTTCTCAATCAGCGTGACCTTCCCGCCCAACCGGGCGGCGTAAGTGGCGGCCTGATGTCCTGCCGGGCCACCGCCGATGATGAGAAAGCGCAATGCCATGACCAGTAGGGTACCGACCGTCACCAGACGCCTTGCGCCGCTACGCCCTCACCGACGCGGCAACGCCGCTACGATGCCGCCGCCCACCTCGTTTGGCCAAGCTGTGAGGGCGTAGTCGCCATGCAAACCTCTCCACGCGAATCATCCGATGCTGACCGCGATTCTGTTACCAACGGCGGTGCCTCCGATCGAGGCTCACCCTTCCTCAGCGTGGTGGTCCGCACCCTAGGCGCACGGCCGCAGCTACTGGCGGAAACGCTGGCCAGCTTGTCGCTCCAGACCGACATCGACTTCGAGGTTTGCCTGGTCCGCCATCGCGTTCCCGACCCTGCAGAGGACACCGCCTATGCCGCCGCGGTGCAGGACCTGCTGTCGCGGTCGCCCTCGACGGTGCAGCAACGAGTTCGGCTGATGAGCGCTTCGCCCGGCAAGCGCGGGGTTCCCCTGAACGCTGGCATCGATGCCGCAACGGGTCGTTACATCGCCTTTCTCGACGACGACGACCTAGCTGGGGCTAACTGGGTGCGAACATTCCGCTCGGGCGCCGACGCCGCGCCGGGCGCGCTCGTTCGGGCCCAGACCCAGGTACAGGACGTGAGCCGCCGCAACGAAGCGGACCACGAGGTCCTGGGCGAGCCCAGACCAAGCTACCGACGACCGTTCGATTTACTCGAACATCTTTACGAGAACCGGACCCCCATCTGCACGCTGGCCTGGCCTATCGAGGCATTCAGGGTCCACGGCTGCCGGGTCGATGAATCGCTCGGAGCGCTAGAAGATTGGGATTTGCTGCTGCAGGCTGCCCCGCTGTGTGGGGTCCACGACATCGAGCTCGTGACCAGTGTGTACCGCTGCTGGACCGACGGCGCCGGCTCCAAGGGTCAAGAAGGCGAATCCGGCTGGGACGCGGCAAGGCGGCAGGTGCGCCGCAGGCTCGAGGAGCGCGCCATGGTCTGGCACGGCTCGCTGCTGCAGCAACTGCTGTCCGGGGCCGACGAGCTGGCCTCGTT